>CAZDNQ010000019.1:0-19550 GCA_964506605.1 uncultured Victivallis sp.
GAGGGGATTTCCAAATGATCAAATTCATCGACCGGTCGCTTGTGCACCGCATGACCGCCCTTATCCTCCTCGGGGCGGGACTGGTGATGCTTCTTGTGCTAGGGTTCAGCTACTTCGCACAGCGGAAGATGCTCCTGTCCGCAGCCGTGCAGAACTGCGATGCAATTACCCAGTCGGCGGTTTTCCAGATTGAGATACCTCTGGGACGCGCTGAAACCATAGTACAGCAGACCTCCCTCTTCCTTGAAAAAAATGATTTCAACCGCGCTGAAAGCACCGACATCATCCGGCACACCCTCAATCACAACCCCGACATGCTGGGCATGGCCATCGCCCTCAGTGAGAAGACTGCATCCAAAAGAGATTTCAAGATCCTCTACGGCTGGCGCGGAGCAGATAAGATCCAGGTGCGCGACAGGGAGTCTCCCGCCCAGGACTACCAGCAGGACTGGTTCTATCTTCCGTATTACCTCCAGCGCCCGGTATGGACTGAGCCATACTACGATTCAGATGCAAATACGCTGATGGTCACATATTCGTTCCCCGTAGTCCGTTCGGGCGAGGTGGTGGCGGTGGTCACCTGCGATCTCTCCCTCAAATGGCTCCACAGCCTGCTGGAAAAACTTCCTCTTGGGAAAGGAGGCATGTCAATACTCATGTCGCAGCGCGGAGCATACATCTGCCACCCCATACGCAGGTACGAAATGACGGAAACCGTGTTCAGCATCGCAGAAGCGCAGTCTGATCCGGAGATGGCGGCGTCAATGCACCGGCTCGGGCTGGACGCGCTGAGCGGCCAGCCGGGCTCCAGGATTTTAAAGCATCCCATAGACAACAAGACCTCGTTCATATATTACCGGCAGGTCCCGGCGACGAAATGGGTGCTTGGAATCATACTTCCCCAGAAACAGGTGCTGGCGCCTCTTGTCAGCCTCAATGAAATAAGCGCTCTCATCGGGATGGCCGGGCTGGCGCTGATCCTCATTCCCGCCATAGGAATCGCCTGGTCGGTGACACGCCCCCTCCAGCGCCTGGCCAATGCCGCCAATGAGCTGGCGGCAGGAAACTTCGACGCCCCTCTGCCTCCTATCCGTTCCAGAGATGAAGTTGCACGCCTGACCGGATCCTTCGACAAGATGCGCCAGGATCTGCGCAAATACATCTCAGATCTGACGGCCACCACGGCCGCCAAGGAGCGAATCGCAGGCGAACTTTCAGCAGCCCGCGAGATCCAGATGGGCATTGTGCCGAAGCTGTTCCCTCCTTTCCCGGACAGGCCGGAGATAGATCTCTATGCCGTACTCATCCCGGCGCGCGAAGTCGGCGGCGACCTCTATGACTTCATGCTGCTCGACGAGGACCACCTCTATATTGCAATAGGCGATGTTTCAGGAAAGGGTGTTCCGGCATCCCTCCTGATGGCGGTCGGCAAGACCCTTCTCAAGTCGACGATACAGACAGTCCGGGATCCCGCGCGAGCAATGACGCAGGTCAACAACGAACTGTCGGAGGACAACGAATCATGCATGTTCATCACGATGTTCTGCGGAATATTGAACATGAAGACCGGCGCCCTTATCTACGCCAACGCAGGGCACAATCCTCCGTTCCTGGCACGCGGCTCAGGCGGCGCCATTGAACGTCTCGACAATCCGCCCGGCCCCGCACTCGGCGCCTTCCAGGGGGCCTGTTATTATGACTACAGCATAGACATGGACAACCAGGATCTGCTGGTCCTCTATACCGACGGCGTCACCGAGGCGATGAACCCCTCCAATGACATGTTCGAGGAGGAGGGCCTGATCAAATATATCCGCCGTGAAGGCAAGCAGACAGCCAGGCTTTTCATTGAAAATCTCGGCCGTGCCGTACAGGAGCACGCGGCGGGCGCGGACCAGTCCGACGATATTACGGCGCTGGCAGTCCGCTGCCTCTCCGAAAATCCCAGGTCCGAGAAAAAGGGCCAGCCCGACATGTCTGCGACACGGAAACCCGATTCCTCCATAAGCATACAGAACCGGCTTCCTGAACTGGGCCAGGTTACAAGCTGGCTCGACGGGCAGGCGGAGGTTCTGGGATTGCCGATGCCTCTGGTGATGGGCCTGCATCTCGTGCTGGAGGAATGGATCGTGAATATCATATCCTATGCCTATTCCGACAAGGGCGAACACACCATCGAACTGCGCCTCTGGCGCGGGAACGATGAACTCATCATTGAAGTTGAGGACGGCGGACGCCCCTTCGACCCCACCGCCCAGGCGGACGTAGATACAACGCTGCCCCTCGAGCACCGCAAGATCGGCGGACTGGGCATCCATTTCATCCGCAAGACCATGGACCGTTTGATCTACCGCCGTGAAAAGAACCATAATATCATCACCATGGTGAAATCCTTGGCCGATAAACCCTCCGACGCCAACGCTTAGGAAAGGCAGACCGTGCTGAAGTTCCTGAAAAACATCTGGCTTGGGGTTTTCCTCATACTGGTGGCTTCATGCCTCCTGCTGTTCTCGGACCTGAACCGCCGGCAGGGAGCGGGTAAACCTGCAAAATCCCTGGCCCGCATAGCCGTGATGCAATGGGCGTCCACAGATCTCCTTGACCACACAGTACAAGGAATCATCGAGGGCCTCGGCAGACAGGGATTCGAGCATGGGCGGACCGCCAATATTACTTTCTTCAACGCATCCGGCGACAACAGCACCGGCAATGTGATAGCGCGGGATCTCGCAGGAGGTTCCTATGACATGGTGCTGACCGCCAGCACTCTCGCACTGCAGGCGGTCGCGAAGGCGAACTCGGCTGGAAAGGTCGTCCATGTCTTCGGTGCAGTGACAGATCCGTACGGTTCCGGCGTAGGCATCACCGGCCCGAAGCCGGATCAGCATCCTGCGCATCTGGTCGGCGTAGGCACGTTCCAGCCGGTCGAACGTTCCATAAGGATCGCCCGGCAGATGAATCCAAAGCTGCGCAAGATAGGGGTTGTATGGAATCCCGGTGAAAGCAATTCCGAAGCCTGTGTCATCAAGGCTCACGCCACATGCAAGGAGCTCGGAATTGAACTTATCGAGGCGAACGCCGGAAACACCTCTGAAGTTCCTGAAGCCGTCCGTTCGATACTTTCACGGGGCTCGGAAGCTGTATGGATAGGCGGCGATACTGTCGCCATCGCCTCAATAAGCGCGATCGTGTCCTCGTCCCGCGACCTTAAGATCCCCGTATTCACAAATGATCCCGGCGACTCCGCAAGGGGGGCGCTTTTCGGGGTCGGAGCCTCCTACCGCGATGTCGGGATCGCGGTCGGGGAGATGGGCGGGAAGATCCTGCGCGGCGCCTCGGCCAGATCCTTCGGCGTCGAAAACCTCGTGCCCGAGGCGCTGACTCTCAATGAATCGGCCGCCAGGGAAATGCCGGGCTGGTCGATACCAGATGAGCTCCGCGCACAGTCCAGGCTGTCCGGAAGATCCACGGCTTCAGCCGGACAGAAACAGCCGCAGCCGGGCCGGACATACAAGATAGGCCTCCTATATTGCGGACCACATCCTCTGTTCGACAAGACCATAGAAGGCATCAAATGCTCATTGCGCGACGCCGGATTCGCCGAGGGGCGCAACCTTGTCATCCAATATGCCCACCCGAACGGCGACCTGTCGATGCTTCCGCAGGTCGCCAGCAACATCTCCGACCAGGATCTGGACCTTGTAATCCCGCTCTCCACGACCTGCCTTGGCGCAGCCCTGGCAAGCAGGAAGGAAATCCCCATCGTTTTCGGAGCTGTTTCATCCCCTCTGGAGGCGGGCGCCGGGAAAAGTTTTTCCGATCATCTGCCGAAAGTTACAGGCGCGGTATGGAGCGCCCCGGATCCCGACCTGTTCAAATGGCTCAGGGAGATCTATCCGAAATGCCAGACCGTAGGTGTGATATATAATCCTTCGAATCCCAATTCCATCCCTGAAAAGGATATCACGAAGGCCGCCCTGGACAAAATCGGCATCAGCCTGGTGGAACGGACGATAATCAGCTCCAGCGACATAATACCGGCAATCCACTCCCTGCTCGCAGCCAAGGTCGATTCTGTCTTCGGAATGGGCGATCCCACCGTCCTCAATTCCTTTCCCGCGCTGGGACAGGCCCTGAGACGCGAGCGCATCCCGTTCATGGCGGACGACGACAGCCTCATGGGCACAGGCGCCTTTTTCAGCTGCGGTGCAAATCCATTCGGAGAGGGAAGACACGTCGGAAATATGGCCATACGGGTCCTTCTCGGTGAAAATCCCTCGTCCATGCCTTTCGAGCCGAGCATCGAATTCGAAACATCGGTAGATTTTGCGGAGGCCGCAAACCTTGAAGTGAAATTTCCGGCCGGCATGCTCAGGAAAGCCTCCATATTCCGCCATGTATCGGCCAGGATCGGCCGCCCGTTCCGGATAGCCATGGTCAACCTCGTACAGAATCTCTCGCTTGAAGCGGCTGATGCCGGCGTCCTGCGCGGACTCCGTGAATCCGGCATTGCCGAGAAGGATGATTTCAAGCTGAAACGCTACAACGCGCAGGGCGACCTCTCCCTTCTTCCGTCCCTGCTTGACTCGGCGGTGGCGGACTCCCCGGACCTGATCATCACAATCACGACACCCGCCATGATCGCCGCCGTAAAACGAATCAGGGATATTCCGGTGGTCTTCACGGTCGCAAGCGATCCGACGGCGGTCGGAGCCTTTAAAAAGGAGAACAGGCCTGCGAACATCGCAGGAGTCCATGATGATCCCCCCATGGACAGGCTCCTCGGCATGGCCTGCAAAAACGATCCTTCTCTTTCTTCTGCGGCCATCATCTACGATCCAGCCCAGCCGAACTCCCTGATCTCAGTCGAAAAGCTCCGCAGGTCGTGCAAGGAAAGGAAGATAGAGATCTGCGAGGCGACAGCTTCTACCGTATCCGATCTCCCGGCCGCGGTCCAGTCGGTAATCCAGCGCCGCGCCGGAGCCATACTTCTCTCCGCCGACAACCTCGTAACCACCGGTTTTCCGGCAATACACGGCGCTGCAAAAAATGCAGGAGTCCCGATCTATGTCACCATGACGGAACTTGTAAAACAGGGGGCGTCAGGCGCGATCGGCGACAATTACGAGGCATGGGGCGCGCAGTCGGGGCGCCTCGCGGCGAAAGTGCTGGCAGGAGTTCCACCAGGAGATCTCCCCATCGAGGCGACCGGCACGCAGGAAGTAATTGAACCGGAGAACAAGGCCCCGGCGGCCCCCGGCCCCAAGGCTCAGAAACGCCCATGGGAGATCCGGATAGCCAGATATAACGATGCCCAGTTTTCAGCCGACACCTGGCGCGGCATCATGGACGGATTCAAGAAACAGGGCCTGCAGGAGGGCCGTGACTTCAACGTGAAATGCCTCAACGCCCAGGGAGATATGTCGACTCTGACAAGCATCATGACTTCAATCTCCTCGGAACAGCCTGATCTTGTCATGCCGATAAGCACGCCCGCGCTGCAGGCGGCCCTGAGACAGGCCGGCAGCCTGACGATTGTCTTCAGCTGCGTCGGAGATGGTGTGCAGGCAGGCGCAGGCAAGACCGAAAGCGACCATCTGCCTAACGTCACCGGCATCACCACGCGTTCTCCATTTGCAGCCATGGCCGCACTCATAAAAAAATCTGTTCCGGGCATTGTCTCAGCCGGCACCCTTTATTGTCCGGCGGAGATAAGCAGCGAAATGTACAACAAGTGGTTCGCCGAAGCCCTGGAAAAGGAAGGCATCAAGCTTGTCTCGGTGCCAGTGACCTCGGCTTCGGAGACAGCTGAAGCCGCAACCGCGCTGCTGCAATCCAAAATACAGGTTGTCGCACAGATATCTGACAACATTACGCGCCCTGGCTTCTCGCAGATTGCAAAACGGGCGGAAAAAGCCGGCATCCCGTTTTTCTGCTTCGACAGCACCGGCGTGAAGGAAGGCGCATCCCTGTCATATGCGCGTGACTTCTACAACGCCGGCATAGAGGCGGCGGAGCTGGCCGTCAGGGTGATGAAGGGCGAATCGGCCAGGAGCATACCTTTCACGAACACACGGACCGAAATTCTGTCAGTCAATCCTGGACTTCTTGAGAAATACGGGATTTCCCTCCCGCAGGAATATATGAAAAAGGCGAATATCGAATAGAAAGGGGAAGAGGTGCTGAAATTCCTGAAAAACATCTGGCTTGGGATAGTCCTGATGCTGCTGGCTTCGGGTCTGCTCCTGTTTTCCGACCTGGACCGCAGGCAGAAGCAGGGACAGAAGAAGGAATCCCAGGCCCTGCCGCGTCCTGCTGTCGAAGCAGCGAAGACCGCAGAGGCTGTTGAACCGGCAAAATCCGCCTCTGCCGCAGTACCGCTTCTGAAATCCAAAGCCCGCCCATGGGAAATCAGGATCGCCAGATATAACGACGCACAGTTTTCGGCGGACACCTTCCGCGGCATAATGGACGGATTTAAGAACCTGGGGCTGCAGGAAGGGAGAGACTTCAATGTAAGATGCCTCAATGCGCAGGGGGATATAGCCATACTCTCAAGCATCATGACCTCGATACGCGCCGAGCAGCCTGATCTTGTCATGGCAATATCCACTCCCTCGCTGCAGGCTGCAATAAGGCAGCTGGGCAACCTGCCCATCGTGCTGGCGTGCGTTGCAGACGCCGTACATGCGGGCGCAGGCAAGACCGAAAGCGACCATCTGCCAAACGTGACTGGAATCACTACCCTCTCCCCGCATGCTTCGATGGCAAAGCTGATCAAGAATTCAATTCCAGGCGTCAAAAGCGTAGGCACTCTGTTCTCACCCGGTGAAATCAACTCGGAGCTGAACCGCCAGCGGTTTGCAGAGGCGCTGGAGAAGGAGGGCCTTAAACTTGTATCTGTCCCCATCAATGGCACTGCGGAGGTGGCGGAAGCCACAAGCGTATTGATACGGTCTGAAATCCAGGTCGTGTGCCAGGCCATGGACAACTCAGCAAGGCCCGGCTTCTCCCAGATTGCGAAACGGGCCAAAGACGCAGGACTCCCTTTCTTCTGCTTTGACAGCTCCGGGATCAAGGAGGGTGCAACGCTTGCGCTCGGAAGGGACTACTACTATTCAGGAGTGGAGGCCGCCGAAGTCGCCGTCAAGATCCTGCGCGGCGCATTGCCGGCGGAAATTCCAATATCAAACACCAGCACGGAATTATTGGTATTTAATCAGGAACTTATAAAAAAATATGGTATTGTACTTTCCGAGGAAGATTTGAAGAAGGCGCAGAAGCAGGCCGGGCTTAAGTAGAAGGTAGAAAGTAGAAAAGAAATTAGAAGGTAGAAAGTAGAAGATATGGAGAATGAAAAACAGGATACGGAATTTTAAATCCATTCTGTCTCCTATATTCCAAAGCATATAAAAGATGAACATAGAAAAGAATATCATTGAAAATATGGCTGTCCTGAAAGTTGCAGGGCGCCTGGACTCCTCTTGGGCCGGCCATTTCCATGGCGCTGTCCAGGAGACCATCCGGGACGGGCACCACCACGTGCGCATCGACGCGTCCGGAATGGAATATCTCAGTTCGGCAGGCATCCGCTCCCTGCTCCGTGTCCAGAGGGAAATAACCGCCGTAAAGGGTTCCTTCGGAATCATCAACCCTTCCTCGTTCGTGTCAGACACGCTTCGTCTTTCAGGACTCCAGCTGCTGATAATTTCAAAGCCTGAAGCAAAAGCCGCTGAACCGGCAGTGGTCGAAAAAACTCAGGCTCCGGCAGCAGTCCAGACGATACCTGGAATCCGCTTCGACTTCCATCCTCTTGTTGCAGACGGCAGGATAAATGTCCGGAAGGACGGCAGCTGGAAACCCTGGCAGCCTGTGCAGGATGCAGATGCTGTGGAAAAAAAGTTCCCGCGCAATATCTTCGGGCTGGGGATCGGAGCCCCGGGGAAGGACGTTGGCGCCGCCCGTACCCGCTTCGGGGAATTCATCGCCGCCGCCGGACATCTCAGCTGGCTGCCTGGAGACGGCTCGGACACTCCCGACTATCTTGAACAGGCTGGTGCCTTTGTCCCCGGCCTGCAGGTCATACAGTCCCTTTCAGGCGAGGGGAATTTTTCACACCTGCTGCGTTTCAATCCGGAAGAGAAGGGCATCTACCTGAACCTGTCCGACCTCTTCCTGCAGGTACTCCTGAAGACAAAGTCCGATGCTGCGGCAATGATAGGGCTGGTCGAAGTCGAAGGGCTGGTCGGCGCCGCCCTCTCCCGTTCTCCCGGCCTTATACGCACGGAAGACCGTCCAGGGGATTTTCCTGAAATACGCAACTGGATGAGGTTCTGCGGTGAACGCATCTACAGCCAGTCGCAGGCGCTGATCGTCTCATTCATAAGCCGCGATCCCGCACATTCCCAAATCCCCCATCTTTCACCGCTGCCTTCAAATCCCGGGCTCCGCGCACATTCCCATGCAGTGATACTGCCATACCGCCCGCTCCAGCAGGGAATACTCCAGCTTGAACCGACGATTGGCTCAGTTTTCGAGGACAGCGAACCTGTAGGACTTCTCCACCTGATCGAGGACGACCGTCCAGTCATCGGTCTTGGACAGAGCGCATTCATCCGTGGCGCCTGCTGGTGCGCCCCGTTTGAGTTTGCAAAAGTTTGAATTTTATGATGAGTCCTCCTTTCAGAGGACGAATCTTTGGAGTGCGGCAGTCATCTGCCGCTTTAGATTCTGCCAGGTCAGATAAACTGGCATTGATACAACAAGGTATGGAGATAAAATAATGACATTGGTAATCGGAGCCTTCACAATAGGTCTCATACTGTCCCTCCTTTCGATGGGGGTCTGGCTGAGTTTCCGGGTGCTGCGCTACTGCGACATAACAGTCGACGGATCCATCACCCTGGGCGCATCGGTTGCGGCCGTCCTGATGGTAAACGGATGGTCTCCATGGACCGCCACCATCGCCGCGACGGCCGCCGGCGGCGCGGCCGGCCTTATAACCGGAGTCCTCCATACGAAATTCCGAATCCAGGAGCTTCTCGCCGGAATCCTGGTGATGACCGCCCTGTATTCGGTCAATCTCCGCGTCATGGGCCGGAGCAACGTGCCCCTTATCAACGTGGACAACATCTCGACCCCGGCCGCCAACATGATGGTGCGCAGAACAGGCGGCGCCGATTCGCTGAACTTGCTGGGATGGCAGGTCCCAATCCATGACGCCGCAATGCTGCTGACTGTCATTGCCATTACTGCGATAGTCGCACTGGCGATACATCTTTTCCTCCTGACCCACATGGGCACCGCCATGCGCGCCACGGGCGAAAATCCGCAGATGGTCCGCGCCCAGGGAGTGAACAACCAGGTGATGCTCGTGTTCGGGCTGGTCTGCTCGAACGCGCTTGTCGGAATGTCGGGAGCCCTGCTCGCCCAATACCAGGGGTTTGCCGACGTACAGATGGGTATAGGAATGATCGTATGGGGCTTGGCGAGCATCATCATCGGAGAGGCCCTGGTCTCAAAGTGCACGCCCGGATTCGCCCTTTTCGGCGCAATCATGGGAACCATACTGTTCCGCCTCCTGGTCGCCATCGCCCTGCGCTGGGGCCTAAATCCCAATGACCTGAAACTCGTAACCGCCGTCTTTGTGTTCGCGGCGCTGGTCCTACCCGGACTCGTCAAATATTTCGTCCAGAAACGTTCGAAGGTGAAAGCATGATAAGCATCCGCAGACTTAAAAAGACCTTTTTCCCCGACACCCCGAACGAGGTAAGGGCACTCCGCGGAATCGATCTGGACATACCGGAAGGCTGCTTCTCGGGAATCATCGGCACCAACGGATCCGGAAAGAGCACCCTCCTGAACGCGGTTGCCGGCACATTCGAACCCGACCAGGGGAATATCACCATCGACGGGCAGGACATCACCCGCTGGGCGGAACACAGGCGCGCGAGCCTTATTGGAAGGGTCTTCCAGAATCCGTTTGCAGGCACTGCCGCCGAAATGACGATCGCCGAAAATATCGTTATGGCGATGCGCCGCGGCTGCAGGCGCGGACTTGGCCTGGCACTCCGCCATTCAGTCCGCAACGAGATCGCCGACCGTATACGATCCCTCAAGATGGGACTTGAAAACCGCCTGGACAACCCCATCGGAACTCTCTCCGGCGGACAGCGCCAGGCGCTTACTCTCCTCATGGCGACTTGGCGGCGCCCACGCCTCCTGCTTCTCGACGAACACACCGCCGCACTTGATCCGAAGAGCGCCGCACAGGTGGCTGAACTGACGCTGGAAATCATCCGCCGTGAAAAGCTGACAGCCCTCATGGTCACCCATTCGATGCAGCAGGCGGTGCAGCTTCCGGAACATATCATCATGATGCACCAGGGGCAGATTGTCCGACAGTTCAGCGGACAGGAGAAAGCAAGGGTCCGGGTTCCAGATCTCCTGGCGGCATTTGACCATGTGCGCCGCAGGGAGCAGCTTGATCCTGCGGTTTCCGAAATTCTCGGAAAACAATATGTCTGACCATAATTTAAAACCTGTAATCCGTTATCTGCACCATGTCATCGGATATGAGTTGCTCATGGCCGGGGTGGCGGCGGCAGTTGTCTGCCATGCACGATCATATACTGCGGTGTTCCCTCTGATTTTCGCGATAGGCGGCGTGCTGTGCTTCTGCCTGATGCTCCATACGATAAAGGCCTCTGCAAAAGGGGATCCATACCACTATCCCTACGGTACGGGAAGGCTGGAGAATCTCAGCAGCATACTTTTCTCCACAATGCTGGCGGCAGGCGCGATGGTCCCGTTCGTGCAGGCCGTACAGAACCTGCTGTCAGGGGAATCCCATACGGTAAAGATGGGATGGACCTCCTTGCTGCTGCTGTTCTCCTGCCTGGGGAACCTGATACAGAGCAGACGCGCCCTGCGCCTCTGCAAGTCCAACGGCGGCCCCATCCTCTCCTCAAACTACCATGGATACCACGCGGGTTTTGTGAGGGACTCCTGTTCAACCGTGCTGATCGGACTTTGCTGGATGTTCAAAGGAGGCAGCCCGGAATTCATGTCGCGGCTGGACTCCATCTCCACTATTGCCCTTACCTTCTACTCGCTGTATCACTTCCTTCCCCAGATATGGGGCAACTTCCGCTCGCTGGCGGATTTCCCGACGTCCGAGGAGAACCAGCTCAAGATAATGGCCATACTTGCAAAGCACTTCTCCCAATATGAACAGCTCGGAATGATCTACACCACGCACAAGGGAAATACCGAAGTCCTTGAAGTCGAACTTGCATTCAAGCCTGATATGAGCGTAGGCGAACTGGACAAACTCGAAAAGGAGATCCGCAGGGACTTCCAGGAGCAGTTCCCGAACTGCCTGTTCAGGATAATACCGCAGGTGGTCAGGGAGGAGTCCGGAAATGGCAAATACTGAGCTGAATATAAGAACCATGCTCCGTCCCTTCAGGATTCGTCAGGACAGAAATGGTACAGCCTAAAGGCCGTACCTACTTCGCGATTGTCAGCAGATGGCTGAACACGAAATAGGCGATGGCCGCGAAGGTCGCGGAAGCCGGAATTGTAATGATCCACGCCCAGACGATCTTCCTTGCGGTGATCCACCTCACGGGTGCGCGCTGCGTGCTGCCGACGCCCATGATCGAACCGGCGATTACATGAGTTGTGCTCACTGGAATTCCGAAATGCTGTGTGCCGAGGAGAACCGCCGCCGCCGCAGTCTCGGCGCAGAACCCTTCGGTCGCATGGATCTTGGTGATGCTTGTCCCCATGGTCTTGACGATCCTCCATCCACCGCAGATCGTCCCGAGCGCGAGTGCGGAATAGCAGGTGAGTATGACCCAGTTGTCGAGGGCGAACTCCTTGTTTATCCCGCCTGCGAAGAGGACCAGGGCGATTATCCCCATGGTCTTCTGGGAGTCGTTCGTGCCGTGTCCGATCCCGTAGCATGCCGCCGACAAGAGCTGGAGCCTCTTGAATATGGAGGCTGACTTCTTGTAGTTCGCCCTTCTGAAGATCCAGAGGATCATCGCCGTGAAGATCATCGCCCCGAGCATGCCAAGCAGCGGCGCAATTATTATGAAGGAGAATATCTTGATCACCCCCGCCCATATGACGACCTTCGGGCCTACTGCCACCAGCCCGCTTCCGATAAGCCCTCCTATCAGGGCGTGGCTGCTTGAAGTCGGGAGGCCGAGAAACCAGGTTATGAGGTTCCATACAATCGCCCCGACAAGAGCCCCGAGCAGCAGGTGCAGGCTTATGAAATCCGCGTTTATGACGCCTTTCCCGACCATCTTTGCTACGGCCGTGCCGAACAGGAAGAAGCCTACGAAGTCGGCGCATCCGGCAAGGAGCACCGCCTGGAACGGCGTCAGCGTCTTTGATACGACCACGGTGGCGATCGCGTTGGCCGCATCATGGAATCCGTTCAGGAAATCAAACATGATTGCCAGCGCGACGACTATGACTACCAGTGTGAATGTTGTTACCATGGTTCAACCCTGCTTTACAGAGACTCCCCTTACTATTTTTCCGATGAAGTCGACCGAGTCGACTATGGATTCAAGGTGCTCGTATATCTCCTTGTATTTGATTATCTCCACCGGACTGTACTTGTCGTCGCCGAAGAGGCTCGCGACGCTCGTATAGAACAGCAGGTCGGCCTTGTTCTCCAGTTCATGCATCTTCCTGGCTATCTCGTTCACGTCCGCCTTCCTCTCAAGGGCCCTGAACAGGTTCCTCATCTCGATCGAGATCTCTACGATCACATCCGCAAACCTGCATACGTTCACAGGAACCTTCCTTATTCCGTATATCTCGAACTTCCTGGCGATGCTGTTCAGGATGTCGAGCGACTTGTCGACATTTATCGTTATGACGTGTATGTCCTCGCGGTCGAGGGGCGTGATGAACGTCTTGTGGAGCTCGTCGATGATATGGTGCTCGATGTCGTCGCCCTTCTGCTCGAGCTCGTTTATCCTCTGGATCATGTTCTTCTTCTCGCCATCATCCAAAGTCTCGATGTTGGAGACCATCTTCTTGAAGACCTCGCAGCTCTCGATGAAGACGTCTGCCTGGCTCTCCATATACTTATAGAATTTAACCTCCCTGGGCAGAAGGAGATCAAGTACGTTGAACTTCATGATTACCTCAGTTGAGCAAGTTATAAGGAAACAACTGCGCCCTTATATTGACACATGGGAAACCAGTATTCAACGCCCTAATTTTTTTCTAACAGAATCCTAACAATCCCTCATCCCCAAAAAAACCGTTCAATACATCTTCCCCCGTTTATTCCGGCTGTTGAAAACTTATGGTTTCCGGATTATAATTCAGAACCATGAAATCAATCAATTTCACCAGTTCCAGCCTGTTTGCCATATTTGGTTTTCTTGGAACCTTTTCCATGCTCCATGCCCCTCTAATATCTAGTGTGGAACCAGAATCAAAGGCATCATTGCAAAAGAATGAATTCTCCTGTGATATCGGACATGGCGTGAAGATGGAGTTCGTGCTGATCCGGCCGGGCACCTTCATGATGGGCTCTGCCGCGAAACCGGTCCACGATGTGCCTGTCCACAAGGTCACTATCACCAAACCGTTCTACATCGGCAAGTATGAGGTGACACAGGCGCAGTGGAAGGAGCTGACGGGCGCGAATCCGAGCACGTTCAAGGACGGACCCGACGCGGACAGGCGTCCGGTTGAAACCGTCTCATGGACCGACATACAGGAGAAGTTCATGCCGAAACTGGCTGAAAAGCTGCCGGAAGGATTTGTCCCAAGGCTTCCCACCGAGGCGGAATGGGAATATTCCTGCCGTGCCGGCACGACCACCTTGTACTGTTTCGGGGACGATCCGGCGAAACTTGACGAATATGGATGGTATGAGGGCAACTCAGGAAAGATGACTCATCCTGTAGGCGAAAAGAAGCCGAACGCCTGGGGCCTCTACGACATGCACGGAAACGTCTGGGAATGGTGTTCCGACTGGAAAGTCGACTACAGGCCGGAGGATGCCACGGATCCGACAGGCCCGGAAACAGGCGATAACAAGGCAAACCGGGGCGGAAGCTGGTACTTCAAGGATTTCTACTGCCGTTCGGCGCGCCGCAGCCTTAATGAGCCCAAAACTACCCGGGGCGGCAACATCGGGTTCCGGGTGCTTGTCACGGATGCCATCGGACAGAAAGCCGATGAAAAAGGCCAGAAGTCAGACATTAAGACTGACAACCGGTGAAATATTTACTTTTGCACGTAAGATGCTAACTTTTACGGGAGAACAGGAGATAACCCAATATGCCTATGGAATTCAAAGACTACTATCAGATACTT
Organism: uncultured Victivallis sp.; assembly: GCA_964506605.1. Classification (GTDB taxonomy): domain Bacteria; phylum Verrucomicrobiota; class Lentisphaeria; order Victivallales; family GWF2-50-93; genus GWF2-50-93. Next base: position 14,359 of record CAZDNQ010000019.1, read on the forward strand.
GGCGTGCCGAGGACGGCTTCCGCGGACGAGATCAAGAAGTCATTCCGCACCCTCGCCCGCAAATACCATCCCGACGTCGCCGCCGACAAGAAGAACGCGGAGGTGAAATTCAAGGAGATCAACGAGGCCTACGAGGTCATCGGCAACCCTGAAAACCGCAAGAAGTACGATGAGCTCGGCGCGAACTGGAAGCATGGCGCGGAATATCGCCAGCAGCCCGGACAGGAAAGATTCTACCAGCAGTACGGAGGACAGCAGGGCGCAGGCGGACAGGCCTTCAACTTCAAGTTCGAAGGCACCGGCTTCAGCGATTTCTTCGAACAGTTCTTCGGCGGCGGACGTTCCGGCGGATTCTCCTCGTTCGGTGGACAGCATCAATATGCCGATGACGAAGAGGAGTCCTGGGGCCGCAGGGCCGCTGCCGAGCGCGGACAGGATATCCGCGGCGACATCCTCATATCCCTCGAGGAAATCCTCAAGGGCACCATGCGCAGCGTCACAGTGAGGCGTACCGACGCCAGGACCGGAAGGGAGGAGGCGAAAACTTTCCAGGTCCGCATCCCGGCAGGCGTGAGGGAAGGCCAGTCAATCCGCCTGCGTGGAAAAGGCGACGAAGGATTTGGCGGCGGCGATGCCGGCGACCTCTATCTGCGGGTCCGCTATGCCCAGCACCCGGACTTCCAGGTTGACGGGTCTGATCTGATCGGGAACATTGAACTTGCGCCGTGGGAGGCGGTACTCGGGGCGACGGTGTCAGTGCCGACTCTTGAAGGAGACATCCTCCTGAAAGTCCCACCCGGCACCCAGCAGGGGACCAAGCTCAGGGTCCGCGGGAAAGGTCTTCCGTCCGGAGCCGGTAAAAGAGGGGATTTCTATGTGGAAGTCTCAATCCAGGTCCCGTCCCAGTCCGGCGAGGAGGAAAAGCGCCTCTGGAAACAGCTGGCATCCAAGTCCTCTTTCAAACCCAGGGATTAAAAATTTGCCCGGCTTCGATGAAGCCGGAAATCTAAAGATTCGTCCTCCAGTGGAGGACTCATCAAAAACCAATCAATTACTTCTATAATCTTAACGCCAAAGCCTTAGGAAGATGGTGGAGCCGGATTACCTGAAGGCGCTGGTTATTAACTTTAGTTCATTTTGAATTATCATATTGTTTAAGAATATCTTTCTTTTTCTCATCAATATCCTCCTTCTTGAGTACTGATGGCTTGGACTCAATCGGGAGCAATCGACTTGTCTGGAGTGAAAGTAATACATCTGGGTCGGAGTTTGCCTTAAAAGTTACTACGGCTTTAAGTTCATCGTAACCATGAGGAATGATTGCTGTGAAAACAACACAGGTGGAATTGTCCTGTCGGTGAAAATCATTCAGAGTAAACGGTTCAACATCATACTTTTGTTTTGCTTTTGTATTTGCAATTTGACAAGCTTTATTGACATCAATCTTGCAGACTGACGTTTTTGTCTCATCGGCAGAAGAATCTGCCTTTTTATTACATCCAATTACTAGCAATATAAGGGTAATACTAAATATGATTAGTTTCATCGTTCATAACGCTCATCTATCAGCCGACCAGCGGAACCGAAGTTGGCTGCATGGGTTCTGGTTAGAATCATTATTATGTTATTCTTAACATCCGTAAATGTTTACTAATTGGGCCAATACAAAAATTAAAAGGATAAATAGAAGTATCGTAAACAACAATGAAAACCATCCTATCTTGAGATAATCTGTAATATGAAATTCTTTTTCCACTTTTTTTACACTTCGCAGGTAAACAATACGACCTGCAAAAATAAAGACTAGAGGGGTAAAGAATAATATAAATATAGCTATTGTTGTCATTGTTTGATTCTAACTATTATTATTCCACCCCTTATAAAACTCAGAACATAGAGTAAAACAGCCACTAATTGTTTGTAGTCTAGCATGAAGGGTTAAGCAGTTCAAACAGTGACGGGAATGAGTACGAGGTAGGTACGGGCACCAGGTTTATGTAATTATTAAAGCAAAGAATGGTACAGGCTAAAGCCCGTACCTACTTTAAACATAGGATCTTCAACTCTCCGGGGGTGAACTGGACTTCCTTCTCCGGGTCTGCGACGGATATCTTCCCAGTATGAGGATCCCACCATTCCCAGCTGCCCTTGAGACTCAGGCTTATCCTGGCTGACGCCGGTTCAAGCTCCTCGTTGAACAGCATATAGAAATGACTGCCTCCCTTTACGACATGCCGGCAGCGTATAGCCTTGTTTCCGGGAATGATATTTATGTCAGGCTCAACAAGTTTGTCGATGAATCCTTGAAGCTCCTTTTCATCTTCTGCGAAGTTCGCATTCTTTAGAATACTTTCCAGACCGGCAGGCTTCCCGCAGACGATCAATCTTCCTGAATCTGCAATTTTCCCGACGGCGGACATGAATCCAGTTCCGACACGCAGATCCTTTTCAAGTATGACCGCCTTGTAATGCATGCCTGCGATATGGACGCCGCTGGAATCGATTGTGCACTGTTCCAGGCATCTCAGTTCAAGATAGTTGAAATCGCGCTGCGACTGGAAGCATATCTTCGCGGATATCTGAGGGAGCCATTGCGCATCGCAGAGGATCGCCGTCCCGCAGATATGCTTTGAATCGGTGTTGAGCCAGCTCAGCCGCCTGCACGCGTCGGCGTAGGGTCTGTAATACTGCCACCACGCTGAGTTGGGTCCGACATCTGGCGGCCGTTCATCCCAGCGCGGACCCCTGATCGAATAATAGAAGGCATGGGGATAGAGGAGATTGTGCCCGCGGACAAAACACCAGTTCGCCAGCCACTTCACCACCTCAAATGTCAGTTCATGCCCATAAGCCCCGTACAGCTCGTTCGAATTCCGGCGGCATCCCATGTGGATCATCGCGCTGGACGCGCATTTCGCCATGGTGGAATGCTCCCCTTCAAGCGATGATTTTCCGGGCATCACATACTTCCACACTAGATCCTGTCCGGGAATATGGAAGTACCGCTCCATCCCGATGTCCATCGAGGCTCCGGGATGACCCGCCAGCGCTGTCCCATGGGATTCGCACCACCTGCTCAGCCGGGAATAATATGTCTCTTCAAGCCGTATGGAGACGGCGCGTCTGTATTCGGCGCGGAGACTGGCGGAATTCTCGTGGTCGTCATACCAGAGATCCGCCAGATGCGGAGTGAAATCATAACCGAGTATGCGGTTGTCCTCCTTCAAGATCCCCGTCGTGCCGTTGCTCAGGTGGGGTTCGTCTGTGAAAATCGCAATGATTGTCTTTCCGAAATATTTCCCTAGTTCCCTGTAATAGCGGTCGTAGACGAGCCTGATGAAGCAGTCAACAGCATCAGGATTGAGGATGTCCGCCAGGGGAGGACGTTCCTCGACGACGTTCGCCGGATTTTCGTCCAGGAAATGGAGACCCCTCATCGTCCCGCCGGAAGGACGGTCGACAACTGCGACCCTGCCGCCGCACGGGCGCTGGATTACAGTTACAAGTTTCCATCCTTCCTTCAGCGCGGGTTCTTCGCCGGGGGCAAGATCAATCTTGTCGAACATCCTCTCGGCAAACGCCGGATTCTCCTCTACGACCTGCCCGGACGCCGATCCTGAAGGATACATGCCATCATCGTAGAGGACGACATACATTCCGCGCCTTTCCGCCTCGGCGACGACAAGCTTCATGAAGCCGATCATCTTTTCCGACATCCATCCCGTGTCCTTTGGCAGTCCGATACGCGGATGAATGACGAATCCGTAGACCCCGTGCGACTCGAAATCCGAGATCTGCCTTAGCAGCTCATCCTCCTTCAGGTCGTCGTTCCAGAACCAGAACGGCATGAGGGAGAATTCCTTCGGGGGATCTTTGAATTCATCAAACATTCTTTTTGATATGTCCATCCTCTCCTCAGCTTCCGGCACCCTTTAAAATAGACGTACCACATAAGTAGGGCGGTTTTTAAACCGCCAGACAGGTGCCGGGTTAAAACCCGGCATACTTTAAGGAACAATCCAAAGAACTGACGGCTTAGTATCTGGAACTTCCAGTTTCGAGTTACCAGTTACAAGTTCCCAATCACGCCTTCATTCTTTCCAGCACCGCCGATCCGTCGGCTTCGAGCTTCAACACGCCTTTTACGGTCTTGCCGGTCAGCATGTCCTTGAACTTGTCCTTACCGAGATCGACCTTCTGCTTCTTCGACTTGAAGTTGAAGACGAACACGAGGTCGCCCCGGACGAAGGCGAGAACCTTGTCCGGCTCGTTCGCAACGAGCTCGGACGGCTTCGAGCCGAATGCGCCGTTTTCGGCGAAGAGCGCCTTCCCGTCCTTGAGGACCTTCAGCATGTTCCCGTCGAAGTCGCCGAGCGCCTTGAAACGGAGTCCGGGATCGTCGCGAAGCGACCACTGGCGCCGCGCGTGGTGATAGCTCCAGCCGTTTTCCGGACGGGGGAAGTCGATCCACTCGGGGTGGCCGAACTCGTTGCCCATGAAGTTCAGGTAGCCGTGGCCGGCCGTGGCCAGCGTGGCCAGGCGGGCGAGCTTGTGCAGCGCCACGCCGCGGTCGGTCTTGATGTTCTGCGACGCGCGCGACATCGAGTCGTAAATCGCCGAATCCACCAGCTGGAAGAAGAGCGTCTTGCCGCCCACCAGAGCCTGGTCGTGGCTTTCCACGTAGTTCACGGTCTGCTCGTCCGAGCGGCGGTTGGTCAGCTCGTGCCAGAGGTACCCGATGCTCCAGTCCTCGTCGCGCACATCGCGGACCAGACGGAACCAGCACTCCGGCACGCCCATGGCCATGCGGTAGTCGAACCCCGAGCCGAAGTCGTCGACCGGCGCCGCGATGCCGGGCATGCCGCTCACGTCCTCCGCGATCGAGATCGCGTCCGGGCGGACGGCGTGGATCACGCGGTTCGCCAGGTTGCAGTAGATCCACGCGTCCTCGTCCACCGTCGCGTCGAAGTACTGGCCGTAGTCCGTGAAATCGACGCCCAAGCCGTGGTGCAGATAGAGCATGCTGGTGATGCCGTCGAACCGGTACCCGTCGAAGTGGAACTCGTCCAGCCAGTAGCGGCAGTTGGAGAGCAGAAAGTGCAGCACGTCGGTCTTGCCGTAGTCGAAGCAGCGCGAGTCCCACGCCTCGTGCCAGCCGCGCAGGCCGTTGTGGAAATACTGGTACGGGGTGC
>CAZDNQ010000020.1:0-19212 GCA_964506605.1 uncultured Victivallis sp.
TTTCATCCGTATCAGCTGCCATTGGGTCATCGAACCGAGATCCTTCGGAGATGATGAAACGGAAGCAGCTGACCTGTTAAATATTGACAGTAGTCTTTTCATCTCGAGCCTCCTCCCATCCTTATCCTGGGATCGACCAGCATCAGGAGGAGATCGCTGACGAGGATCCCGAATACGCTGAGCGCGCTGAGACAGAGCAGCAGCGAGCCGGCCATGTATGTGTCATCGAGCATGACGGCGTTCAGGAGGAGAGGTCCGGTGGTCGGCAGGCTGAGGATGATGTCCACTATTGCCGCTCCGGAGACGAGTCCGGGGAATATGTGTCCGATACCTGATATGAACGGATTGAGCGCCAGACGGAACGGATATTTGAAAAGCAATTTGATCGGGCGGACGCCTTTCGCCTTGGCGGTCGTCACATATGGCTTCCTGAGTTCGTCGAGGAGATTTGCCCGCATGAACCTTATCATTCCTGCAGTTCCGCCTGCGCCGACGATCACAATTGGAAGCCAGATGTGCTTTAGCAGATCTAGCACCTTTGGAAGATCCCAGTAGGGTTGCATTCCATACTGGCTTGAGAACAGTCCCATTATTGTCAGTCCGAAAATCTCCTTTGCCAGCAGCATGAGTACGAGGGCCAGGATGAACGACGGTATGCACATGCCGATGAATCCTCCTATGGTAAGGACATAGTCGGCGATCGAATACTGGCGCACCGCGGAATAGACTCCTATCGGGATAGCGATGATCCAGGTCAGAACCATTGTACCGAATGCAATGCAGACCGTTAGAAGCAGCCGATCACCGAGAATATCCGTCACGAATGCGCCGTTGTTGGACATTGAACGCCCGAGATTTCCCTGAAGGATTCCCTTGTCCGTCTCCTTGAACGTCGTGAACCACAGCAGTCCCGACCAGCGGAAATAGTTCTTCACCTTGCCGTCGTCAAGGTGGTACATCTCCTTGAGTTCCTTGATTTCCTTCTGGGCCTGCTCCTTCATGCCCTGCCTTTCCAGATTGTCTATCACGGTGTTAAGGTAGTTTCCCGGAGGCAGCTGGACGCCGGTGTAGACGATTACGGAAATGATCCCGAGTGTCGGGACCATTATCAGGATCCTTTTCAGGACAAAAGGATTTTTCATGGTGATGAGGATCGCGAGCAGGACTGCGATTCCGATCAACGAGATACGGATGATGTTTGCAATGGTCGTTGAAAACGACGTGGATGCGGAGGACACCGTCTTCTGTGAAGAGAGGGAATTTGGCCTTGGCACCGCGTTCAGGATTTCATTCCTGATCTGGAGATTCCTGTCGGCCAGATACTGCGCGGAGGCTTTCTGATCTCCGTTGATTGTACCGGGATCCTTCCAGTACCAAGCTTCCGGAAGGCCGTTGTTAGGAGTATTCAGCATGAAGTCCGCGAGAAGAAGGCTGGGAACACCCTTCAGTCCGTCTTTCACAATTGAAGTGACCGGCATGGGCGTCGATATGTTGATTACCCAGACGTTCTCCCTGGCGATCCTCATCACCTCCCTGGCGCAGCGGATCTTTTCATCGGTGTCAAGCGTGTTCGCGGCTTTCTGACCGAGCTTCATCGCCTCGAGCTCCACCGCCGTCGGCTGGTCGATATCGGGAGATTTCGATTCCTGCGAACCATACATCCCCCCCTTGTAGTACCAGTCCCAGAGTCCGGCGCCCAGCGCCTCCCAGCCTGCGCTTGAGTCGCTGCCCTCGCCAATCATCGCCAGATCGGAATATTTCTGGGATATCAGGAAGAGCCTGTGTGGTTTTTCCCTGAGGAGGACTTTCAGGCCGACGTCTTTCCAGTCATCGATTATGAACTGGATCGGACCCGTTGTGCCGGGCCGGGCTATCATGGTCAGTATCAGCGGGGAACCGTCCGGAAGAAGCCTGTATCCGTCCGAATCGCGCTTTGAAAGCCCCAGTGAATCGAGAATCCTGCCAGCCTCCTCGGGATTGTACTCGGCGTTCGCCTTCAGATGTTCCGGATCATACCAGAGCGAACTGGGGCCCGGCCCTATGCTTGATGGAGTGCCTATGCCTTTGAGTTCAATCTGAATTATCTGCTGCCTGTTGATCGAGATCGACAGGGCGCGCCTGAATTCCTTGTCGGCAAGAAGCTTCGCCCTTTCCGCTCCGGTACTGTCAGAAGGATTTACAGGAAGGTGGCGGTTGGGTGAAATGCATATGCTGCCGGACTTCTTCGGAGCCCAGTGCAGGACTTCATAGCCGCCGTTTTTCCGCATCGACATCAGGCTTGAATAGTCCATGTTCTGGAAGCTCCAGCCGAAAGAGATCATGCCGTCCGTGACGGCCTTGCCCTGCAGGAGCCCGCTGATCTGGCGGAAGACGAGGCGGTCAATGTATGGCAGCTGGTTGCCCTGTTCGTCCACTGCGAAATAATAGGGATTGCGGACGGCGGTCCAGGGTCCGTTCGAGGAATATGTCCTGAATATCCATGGGCTCATCTTGGGGCATTCTGGATTGAGAGGATGTTTCATATCGTTGAAAAGCTGCTTCGGTGTAATCATCTGGGCCCTGGCAAGCCTGCCGATCAGTTCCTGGTTGCCGAGTTTCGGATGGAACTGTTCGAGGTAATGCCTCGGTCCCGGCATGAAGAGCGAACCTGCCGCGGAAGCCTGCATGTAGAGCCAGCCCGGATTCGGCTCCGGAAAGACATATCTCAGCGTCAACTCATCAATCTTTTCAATTTCTCCGGCCTTGCCGTTCACCTTCATGGTTTCAGGGACATATCCTACGTCCTCGTCCTTCTGGACACTGTTCCACCACCAGTAAATATCATCGGCGGTGAACGGGATGCCGTCGGACCATTTCACCCCTTTGCGGAGGCGGACGGTCCAGATCTTGAAGTCATCTGAAGACGTGACTTCTTTTGCCAGATGAGGCCTTATGGGATCGCCGTACGGGGAGAACCTGACCAGAGTGTTGTCGTTCAGTTCGTACTGAAGGCAAACCCTGACAGTGTCGATATCCTCGGCCACGCGCCACCAGTCGCCGCCGTAGCTGCCTGTTCCCGCGAATCCCCTGTATACGGCGGGTTCAGGCCCCACGCGTTCCTCAACCGGAGGGAGCTTCCCTTCATCAGCAAGTTTTTTCAGTTCGGGACTTTCCCCTTTGGGATACCATGGGGCTTTCCTGCCTTCTGAATAATTGACTGGTACCAGGATCTCAGGAGGATTCCTTGGATCGATTACCGGTGAACGGATTTTGTCGTATTCAGCCTTGAGCGCAGGATCCGCAGTCGCATCGCTCCTGTTGGAAGTGACTCCCTTGCGCATGCCGAGCCCGCAGAGGTACATGATCGCAAGCAGGCAGAAAAGGGCGGCAATAACCTTTCCCGCCGTTCTGGCAAGATATAGGACGTCAATGCGGGTGAACAAGGAAGTGGGGAGCGGGGAGCGAGGAACGGCATCCCTTGGTTCATGGTGTTTTTTTTCTTCTTCCGCCATCCTGCTATACCTTCTGAAAATTTATTTCACTTATGCATATGCCTTGGGGCGCTTCAGGATTTATTTTCTCGGCATGAAGCGTCAATTCATATTCTCCCGCCTCTGCAAGCTCGATATCTCCGAAAAGGGTGGTTCTTTCCTGGAACAGATGCGTGCGCGGACTTTCAAAAATCTCGTCGGGGACAATGTTCCTGGCGATCTCCTTGCCATCAATCCTAATCGTCATCCTGTGGCCGCCTGCCCAGCACTTGTACTTTTCGGCGACGGTATTTAGCTTGATCCTATATCTGCCCGGTTCGATGAGCCTGAATTTCCAGCTGATAAAATCATCAGTGCTGTTCCAGTTCTGGACAAGTCCGCCGTCACCAATCCTCAGGTGATCGCCCATTGTCATGCTGTTTGCATCTTCGGCTGCAACGGCGGACGAGAACATGCTGTTGTGCGGGCGCGGCATACGCTTCTTCCTGCTTTCAGCTGACACGGTGAGCCGGGCCATGTGCGCGAAAAGTTCCACCGTCCCGTCAGGCTGCTGTATGATTCCAGGATCCACTTCCGCTTCATTCGACAGCTCGAGGACGGCTACTATAGGGAATTCTGCAATGCCGGGGCTCAATTTCTCTGCCGGATTGCCTTTGAAAATAATTGCGAGCCTGCTGATATCGGTTTTTTTGTCATGAATCTGGCTGAATTCGAGAATGCTCCCTCCGTCGAGAAGATAGGCATTCCTTACTCTTGTCTTAAGTCCATGGAGGATGAATTTTTCGGAAGGGTGCTTTGTAAAAATCAGGAAAAGCTTCTTTCCCTTGCCGGTTATCCTTCCCCATTCGAACTCGTATGGAAAAGGGTTTGCCGCAGTGCCGTATACCGCCTGTCCGTTCACCTTCAGCCATGAACCTATCTCTTTGAGCCTTTCTATGCAGGGTTCAGGGATCCTGCCTTTGGAATCCGGCCCGATGTTGAGAAGATAGTTTACTCCCTTGCTGGAAAGATCTATGAGCAGCCGCAGAAGCGTCTCGGTAGATTTCCAGTTGTGATCCTTGATTTTGAAACCCCAAGTGTCGTTGATGGTCGCTGGTGTCTCCCAGTCGCCGTCCAGGCGTCCCAGCGGAATCTGGTTGTCACCGAGGCTTCCGTAGTCGCCGACGCAGTGGCCGACCCGTCCACTCACGAGGCAGTCGGGCTGTATTGACTTTATGAACTTCTTGAGATCTTCGCTCTGCTCCTTGGTGATTGTGCAAGGAGTGTCGCACCAGATGAGTCCTATCGGCCCGTAGTTTGTGAGCAGTTCCCGGAGCTGGGGCTTGACTTTTTCCTCGATATAACGGGTGAAGTTGCGCTCGTGTCCAGGATGGGCCCATTCATTCCGGCCCCCGTCGGGATGCTCCCAGTCGATGTCCTGTGAATAATAAAAGCACAGCTTGATGCCTTCCCTGGCACATGCTTCAGAAAGCATTTTCAATGGATCCCTGCCATAGGGCGTGGCCTTGACAATGTTATAATCGCTGATCTTCGAGTCCCACATTGCAAATCCCTCATGATGCTTTGCGGTGATCACCATATATTTCATTCCGGCGTCCTTTGCGAGTTTCGCAATCTGGAAGGCGTCGAAGTCGACCGGATTGAATTCCTTTGCAAGTTCCCTGTATTCGGCGAGCGGGATTTTCGCCTGCGCCATCAGCCATTCTCCGATTCCGGGATACTCCTTGCCCTTCCAGATTCCTGCCGGAACGCAGTAAAGGCCCCAGTGGATGAACATTCCAAACCTTGCATCCCTCCACCACGCGAGGGAATCTGCCTTATTGGTCCTGTCATTATTGTTCATACGCTTCCTTGGTTGCTGTCGCCATGTGGCCTGCAGATAGCCCAGTCATTCGCATTGATTACGAGAATGCTGTCATTCTCGGAGATGAACTGCCTGAAATGGTTCCTGAGCTTTGAGGCCGAAGTCTCATTTGACTTGACCAGCCAGGTGGAGTTTATGATATGCTCGGCGTTCCTTGACCCGAACTCCTTGATCAGGCTGCTGTAATCCGCCTTTCCACAGAGATCACATTTAATGAAATATGTGGTCATGCCTTCTCCAATGAAACATTAAATTTTCTTTCAGGTTCAATCAAAGACGGCTGTATCGCCGTCTTAACCCGTGGCGCATGGGGATTTGTTATCCTCCACAGCAGTTGTTCAACGGCCCTTTTGCCGATGGTTTCGGCATGTATGTCAATGATGGCCGGCTTCGGATTCATCGGTGCCAGATAGGGCTGCTCGTTATTGCATGTCACTATCTCCATCTTGAATCCGGGTACTATGCCTCGCATGAGCAGCATGGGGTAGATGACGCTCGTATAGATGTCGGCCGGGGAAAAGAGGGCCGCAGAGCATTTACCGTCCTTCAGGATGGCGGAGACAATTTTTTCAACGACTTCAAAATTGATCTCATGGACCTCGTCGGTGATTTTAATTGCGTTTTCATCGGAATGGAATTTCACCTGTCCTCCTGCCTGTTCGATGGCATCCGCAAAAGAAGCGCCCCTTTCTCCGAAAATCGTCGCCTTGTCCCTGTTCCCGATAAAGGAGCAGTTCTTAAAACCTCTTCCAAGAAGGTAGCTGGCGGCAGTCCTGCCTATCGATGAATTGTCATAGGTCACATGATCCCAGAAATCGTGGTCCACCATCTTACCCATCATCTGCACGCATGGGAAATTGCGAAGTTCGCGCATGGCCCTCTTGTCTTCGACCTTGCCGAAAATCAGCACTCCGTCGGTGTCTTTGGGGACAATGACGCCAGCTGGCTGGCCTTCGCTCCTATGGGAACTCAGTATCAGAGATGCGCCCTGTTCGGATATGGACGACTCGACACCGCTCTGGACGCTCATGAAGACAGGGGATGCGAGCACAGGCTTCTTCATTTCTGAGATGAATAGGGTGATTTTGGCGCCTTTGAGACTGCGCCTTGCGGATCTCAATCCTCTTCTTTTTCCAGGCGGCGGAGGCGTATAATTGAGATCTTTCATGGCCTTCAAGACCGTCTCAGTTGTCTCCTTGCTTATCGTGGGGCGCCTGTTGATTGCACATGAAACCGTTGACACGGACAGGCCTGTCTTTTCAGCTATGTCATATATTGTCAGAGTGTTTTTCATGCTGTTTATTATATCTGGACAGGTTTAATAATCAACTAAACAAATAAAATTATTATAAATTAATATGTATCTATATATAATATTAATAAGTTACAAAACATAAACATATAAATATAATAACAAAATAGCAGATTTCCCTTGACATAACAGTGATGTTAAAATATAATAAAACGTAATGACCATTATGCTTAACATGGCATTGCTGGAGAAGTAATGGGTGCAGCTAACATGAAATGCGTCAAAAGGATCAGGCTTGCTCCTAAGTTAGGAAAGATAAGGGAGAAGCTACAAAGCCGCATAGACAGCGGAAGGATGTCGGGCATGCTGCCCGGCGTACACCAGCTTGCCAGGGAGTTCGGCGTGAATTTCCAGACTGTCAGCAAGGCGCTCGACCAGTTGGAATGTGATGAAATTCTATATCGCATACCCAATATGGGCACGTTTATCAAGCAGAAGAACCGCATTGGGCTTCTTGCGCCAAATATGCCCCGCGCCCTCATGGAAACACCTGTGTATGCGAAGGTCCTGCTTGGAATTGAAGAGGAACTGAGCCTTTTGAGGAAGACATTGGTCCTATGGCAGTCGATTCCTTCGGACGAACAGATACTTAACGACGTCGACGGGATGATCGTATTTCTGTATGGCACAAAAAAACTGCAGGTAAAGACTGCGCTGGACAAGATCCCGTGCGTGAGGATCATGGGCTTGGTCGACAATTCCGAGAACTGGGACCATATCACCTATGACAATCAGGCCATAGGTGTCGCCGCTGCGGAATATCTGTTCTCCAAGGGCCATCGAAACTGCGCATATATCGGCCCCAACGGGGAAAATCCCATTTTTGCCGGCCGGGCGGACAGCTTTCAGGAAAAGATAAATGCTTCCGGGGGCTCTGTCTGGAGGATAACCGATGATCATCTTGCGATAGTGTCTGAAGATTTGAACATGGTTGACAGGCATAGGATGCTTGAAATAGCACGGATGATTGCCAGGCGCAGTCCGCGTCCGACGGGACTGTTTGTTCCTGCAGACATGTTCGCATGCGTCCTATATGGAGCGCTCAGCGAAGCCGGGATCCGTCCCGGAATCGACATACAGATTGTTTCCTGCAACAATGAGAACAGCTTTCTCATGGGATTGCATCCTCAACCTGCGGTTATAGACATCCATTCCGAGGAAATTGGACGCAGGGCCGTCAACCGCATCATATGGCGCATGAAGCATCGTAAAAATCCGTGTGAGAAGATCCTGCTTAAACCGCATATGATTCCAGCGGAAGCATGAAAAAGGAGAACTGGAACATGAAGGCAAAAATGATTTTCACTCTTATCGAGCTGTTGGTGGTGATAGCCATAATTGCGATTCTTGCGGCGATGCTCCTGCCCGCACTGAAACAGGCGAGAAAGCAGGCCAGTGGAATTCTGTGCATAGGGAACCTCAAGCAGATTGGCCTTGGCGGGGCATCATACATCAACGACTACAATTCATATTTCACGCCTTTTTCACAGAATGGCACAGCAACTAACTTTGACATAACGTTTATGGATTTGATCACATCGCCATATCTCGGGAAGGAATTCACCGACACCCAGTTGAGGCGCAGGAACTGGACGGCGGCGCAGGCGGCATCTGAAATTCCGAACATCGCGTCGATGTGGAAGTGCCCTCTCGATGACATGCTGTGGGGATGGAGGGGCGTCAATGATGTTCCAAGCAGCTATGCGATGACCGGAAACATGGGGGTTTGCTTTACCGGAGCCACTTTGTCAAGAGGTGACAAATATTTCACATTCCAGATTTCCGCAACCTATGACGTAAATGCGCCGTTTGGTGCAAGACACAGCTCCTATGTCAAGAATCCATCCAGGAAATTTTATCTGTGCGAGTACTACTATGCTAATTTCACCCAGGGGGGCGCGGCTTACGAGAGCGATATCAGGAGGACGGACTTGCCGGGGACAAACGGTGCGGTCAATGTTTCGAAACACAACGGATACACCAGGCCGTTCCTTTTTGCGGATTTCCATGTTGAGGCGATGAACGATTCGAATTTCATGGACAGCGCATACTGGGATGTGAGGAATTGAAGGATTTACAGCTGGAAGGAGACCGGCATGATGAGAAGGCAAACTGCATTCACCTTGATTGAGCTGCTGGTGGTTATTGCCATAATTTCCATCCTTGCGGCAATGCTCCTGCCCGCCCTCAAGCAGGCGAGGAAAACGGCGCAGGGCTCAGTATGCATCGGCAATCTCAAGCAGATAGGGCTGGCGACGGCAAACTACATAGGTGACTACGATTCGTGTTATCCTCCTTATGCTGTCAAAGGGGAAGGCATATCTTTCATGGATCTTATTTCGTCCCCGTATCTCGGAAAGGACTTCACGGATGCCCAGATGGCACGTGGCTCCTGGACAAAGGCTCAGATCCAGGAAGCTCCGGGGATAATTTCAACATGGGAATGTCCGCTCGATGATGTTGACAGCACCAAGACCAACTCCTCATGGCGCGGGATCAATTGCGTTCCGAGCAGTTATGCGATGACAGGAAATGCAAGCGCCTCTCCTCCCCCTGAACCCTGCGCTGAATCTGCGGCAGGCAACAGAGGCAAGAAATATTTCATTGTTGCCGATGATACGACTTCCCAATTCCTGCCCAGGAAAAGCTCCTATGTCAGGAATCCTTCCAGCCGGTTTTATCTCTGTGAATACTATTATGGTAATTTTACGTCCGGCGCTACGGCATGGAATGATGCCGGCCCGATCAACAGAACCGACGCATATCCCATGTTCGCATATAATTTTTCAAAGCACAACGGATACACCAGGCCGTTTCTGTTCGCCGACTTCCATGTGGAACCGTTGCCGGACAATGAATTCATGCTTGGCAAATACTGGGATATCAGCAAGTGACTGTAATAGCTTAAGTAATAAAATATTTAACGGGAGAAAAAAATGGATATGAAGAAATGGATGATGGTTTTCGGGCTCTCAGGGATATTCGCAGTTGCGGCAATTTCGGCTGAAAAGGCGGACAGCCCCGAGGCGCCTGCAAAGGTATTGACCTTCGAAAACCGCAACTCCCCTGAAGTTGCCGAGGCTTTTGCAAAAGATTTCCTTGACATGATTGTGCTTGACGAGGGGATGATGAACTACTGCAATCTGCGTTACCGTCCTGGCCTTGTGGAAGTCTCCAAGCTTGTAAAGGAGAAAAAATATCCCGAAGCGCTATCGTCATTTGAGAAATATTTCTTCAACAAGCTCAGATATCCGGCGAAAACAGGTCTTTCCGCCTGGGATGTCAACCCATATTACAGGGGGATATGCGGACAGGGAATGTGGCCCGGCGACGTTTTGAACTCCAATCCCGACAAGGAAAAGACACTGGATGCCGCCGACAAGCTCATGCAGGGCATTGCGGGTCTCGACGGGAAGGAAGTGAAAATAGGCGAACCGGGGAAGGTGAACTGGAACTATCCTTTCGAGAAGGATCAGAAGATAGAATTCGACAAGTCTCCTTCAAACGGCCTCTATCAGGCCTCCGCTTTCGGTCCGCTCCTGCAGGCCTATGTGATTACCCGCAAGGAGGAATATCTGAAAAGATGGGGCGAATACATGGATGACTGGGCGATCAACTCGAACTACGCAGATTCAGTCCATCCCCTGTTCGTTACCGACGGGTGCAATTCCAGTTCCGGCCAGGGGTTCATGGGGTTTACTCGTATCATGGCCTATGTTGCCACTATTACTCCTGAAGGAAAGGAGATCATCCCGCCTGCGACTTTCGCGAGGATTGTGAAAAAATATTTTTCCGAATATCTTCTTCTTTCGGTGGCCTACATCAAATCCAACACCCACAACTGGACACCGAGCGCCGGGCTGATGCTGGTTTCAATGCTCTACGATGAATTCAAGATCGCCCCATTGTTTTTCCGTCAGAACTGCAGAAGGAACATCGAGGACAATGCGGTGACGCAGAACCTGCGCGACGGCACTGAGAACCAGCAGTGCCCATGGTACAACAGCAACTACCTTGATGTGAACTCGGCATTGAGGCTCATGGATGCGCGCAAGAACCTGCCAGGCTATTACGATCTCCCCTGGATCAACGAATACAGGAACAACATCCAGTGGAAGAACGAGATCAGGGAGCATCTCGGAGAAAGGATCAACTATTTCATACGCATGCGCACCCCTCAGGGCGAGCATCCGATCCCGATAAGGGGCGGTGACAAGAGAACCGCCGCAGGAGTTCCCGCCGGGGAATTCTATGACATCAGCCCTGAGACCTACAATAATCCCATCAACATGCAGATCTGTTATGCAATGACGAAACCCGAATCGGGAATCCGCCCGGAGGGCTACGATTCCGACTGGTTCCCCTATGGAGGCTACAATATTGTCCGTGAAGGCTGGGAAAAGTCCAGCGGATACGGGGCGCTCTTCTGCTCTCCGCATCCCGGAGCCTATGGCGGATTCAGGAGCAGAAGCAACAACAACACATTCGGACTTGCCGCCTTCGGCCAGGATCTCCTGGTTGACGACAGCACAGGCCACTACATGTATCCCAGCTCCCCGATACTTGTCGACGGGAAGAACCAGTTCTTCCACGCTGGATATTACAAGGTGGGCGAACCAGCCGCCCATAAGGTCTATCAGATTAGCGCCTGGACAGAGCCATCTCCATGGCGCTGGCATGCATCAGGGAATTTCAACCTTATGGAAGGCGTATATTCAGGTCCTTACTCAGCGCCCGATGTGAAATCTTCAGTTGATGGGAAATATGGGCTCGATGAAAGCAAGGAGTCTGGAAAGGCGGATTCCGGAGGCCTCCAGCGCGATGTCAAACACCAGCGCCTAGTCCAATATGTCCGTGCTGCAAAACTCTGGATTGTAACGGACAGGATGCTGACCGACAAGGAACATGCGTATGATCAGATATGGAGGATTGCGACGAAGCCTTGCGACATTCCTTCATTCAATGAATCGGATATAAAGATAGATTCAGCTGCTAAGACTATTATCACCCAGGGAGGAGAAAAACCCGAAAAGACGTCAGAAGGCAAGAAGGCGGACTTGTCGATCTACCAGTTCTGCTCCCAGGCATTGAATTACAAGCCGCAGACGGTGAC
This sequence comes from uncultured Victivallis sp., assembly GCA_964506605.1. Classification (GTDB taxonomy): domain Bacteria; phylum Verrucomicrobiota; class Lentisphaeria; order Victivallales; family GWF2-50-93; genus GWF2-50-93. Next base: position 11,760 of record CAZDNQ010000020.1, read on the forward strand.
AAAGGATCCCAAGAACCACTATCAGTCCTGCAGCAGGCTTGACGTAAGCGTGAAATGGAAAGGCGTCGGCAACCAGCAGATTGTCACCGCGATCTATCCGCGCAAGGCCTATGATGGAGCCGACCTGAAATCAATAAAAGCCCTTGAATTGCCTGCAGGACTCAACGGTTTCGAAGCGCAGACTCCGGACGGCGTCAAGGTAATGTTTGCGAGTTCCGCAAATGCCGGTGCTGAGATTGCATTGGGAGATGTCCGGATAAAGGGCGAATCGTTGCTCCTCTCTGGAAATTCTGGAGTTGCACTCGGATGCAGCCAGATGGCTGTGAATGGGAAAGCCGTTGAAATTCCTTCCGCTGATTTTGAATTTTCCCTCCAGCCGAAATTGGAGTTCACGCAGATTTACAGTCCGATAGATCCGGTGAAGGTGCTGCCTGAGCAGAATGTCTTCATTGGAGAAATTGACGTGAAACTTGCCAGTGCTACAAAGGGAGTCGAGATAAGATATACTGTTGATGGAACGGAACCCGATATCTCGTCAACGCTCTACAAGGCCCCATTCAAGATTGACAGGAGCACCGTGGTAAAGGCGAAGGCGTTCCGTCCTGGCCTGAAGTCAAATCCGCAGTACATGAGCGGAACATATTCCACCCCGGTCAGCTTCGGAGTCTTTAAAAAAGCGGAACCGATTGAAGCGGTCAAGGTCGCCGGTGCGAAGCCTGGTCTTGATTTCAAATATTACGAGGGCGACTGGAAGAAGATGTGGCTATACCTTGATGATATGAAGCCCGTGGCGTCCGGCGAAACGAAAGAACTCTGGGATCTAAGCATTGTTCCTGCCGACAACAAGCCTATTGGAGACAAGCCTGCGCCCCGCCTGAAATTTTTCACTATTGAATACTCGGGATTCCTGAATGTGCCGGAAGACGGTGTCTACACTATTCACGCTCCACGTGAATACACGATGCCTGATACCGATCCGGGATATGAGCTAAACGTCTATCTCGGAAATAAGATAGTGCCTTATGGCCCTCGAACCCAGATAATGGGTCAAAACCAGTGGTATCCGTCCACACGGCTCCATGCCTTTGGCAACTGGAGCATACCGTTGAAGAAGGGAATGCAACCATTCAGGATTACGTATCTTGATTACAGGACTTACGGCCCTGGCAATTTGAACAAGCCGGGGATCAGGGACTACATCTGGTCGGGAGTCACTCCCGATCTGAGGATTTCCGGTCCTGGAATCGACAGGCAGCCCATCCCGAAGGATTGGCTTTTCATGGCTGAGAAAAAGGCCAAGAAGTAAATATTCTACTACAGGTAATCAAAATGAGCTTTAAGAAATGGGTGATGGCTTCACTGTTGTCTTCTGCATCGATATTTTCAGCGGTGTCGGCAGAAAAGACAGTCAGTCCTGCGCCATTTGCCGATGGAGAGAGGGTTTTGTTCCTAGGCGACAGCATCACCCGTGGCGGATGGTATTCGACGGTAGGCCTGTTCTACGAGACCCATTTCCCGGAAAAGCGCATCACCTGGCTGAACGCCGGCATCAGCGGAGACACTGCGGCTGGAGCGCTCAGGCGCCTGCAGTGGGATGTCCTTGACCGCAAGCCAAGCACGGTTGTGATCATGTTCGGAATGAACGAGTGCGGCCGCGGCGATCTGCCAGGCAATATCGGCAGCGATGAGAGAGTCAAACTATACCGCGACAGCATGACTGAGCTGCTAGGGAAACTGAAAAAGGCCGATGTCAAAGTGGTGCTGTGCACCCCGAGCCCTTCCGATGCGACAGCAAAACTTCCGTCAGAGGCTAAACCTGAAATCAATGCGGCGTTGATCCTTTGCGCGCAAGTGGCTCGCGAACTGGCATCAGAACAAGGTCTGCCCTTGGTTGATTTCAATGGGCCAATGAACAAGCTCGCCTCCGATTTCCAGAAGACGAATCCCAAGTTCACGCTCATTGGCAACGACAGGATTCATCCTGGCGAACTTGGCACCACGTTGATGGCTTATATTTTCCTCCAGTCCCAGGGCGTCCCGGGTATTGTTTCCGAAACAGGGATTGATGCGGCTGCGGGAAAACTCGTCTCAGCCCGCAATGGCGAGGTCAAGGAATTGATAGCCAAAGACGGGGAGATTTCTTTCATCCTTCTTGAAAACGCCCTGCCGATACCTTTCGAGGGAAAGTCGAGGGAGGCATTGTATCTGTCGCCGGAAAATGAATTGGAGAAGGCGGAGAAGACCATGAAGAATCCTCGTGAGGGCCACGTCTTTCCGGGATGGCATTCCATTCCATTTCAGGATAATTTGAATAGACAGATCCTCCTGGTTTCCAATCTGTCGGAAGGCAGATATGAATTACTCATTGATGATCTCCCGGTTGGTTGCTGGAATCAAGACGAGCTGGCCAAAGGAGTGAATCTGGCGGGGGTGAGAGCCACACCCCAATACCGTCAGTCATTGAAAGTTGCGCAGGCCCATGTCAAGGGACACCAGCAGGCCACTGGGGATCCGCGCGCAATTGCATTTACCAGGCTCTACACGTTGGCTGAGGCCGGTGTGGACATCAATGATCAGACGGCGGTGCGGGCCGCGATCGAACGCCTGATCAACGATCCGAAGGCTATAGACAATCCAAATCTTGGCTCCTGCGGCTTTGCCCAGACGATGGCGAAAAAATATTTTGAGAATCTGGGAAAAGAAGCTGAAACAACGGCTGCGATCGCCGCTGCTGCCGACGAGGTGTACAAGCTCAACAAGCCAGTGGCGCACCGGTATCTGTTGCGTCCCTTGGGACATCCGCTGCCTGTTGAGCAACGCCAGGCCGTATTTGCCGCCCGCCACAATCCTGAACAGGTGGAAAAGACGGCGAGGGAATTCCTCAACCTGCTGATCTTGGACGAGACTGGCTTGATGAGATCCAATCTGCGCTTGCGCAAAGGCTTTCAGGCTGTAGCTGATCTTGCCAAGGCGAATAAGCCGGTCGAGGCGCTCAACGCCTGGCGCGACTACTTCTTCGACAAACTTCGCAACCCCGCCACCTACGGTTTAAAGGGTGACGTGACGGATCCATATCAAGGTCTGATCAATGTGGCGGAAAGTGCAAAGGTCCTGGCCCAGGCGGAGGAACTCATGAAGGGAAATTTGGTGGCGAATGCCGCAACGATGTCGCCAGGAAACGTCTGGTTTCCTCTTTCCAAGGATGGGCCCAATGGTGCCAGCAATCCATGGCGTCCGGCAATCTTTCAGCCGCTGGCCGTCGCTTATATGCTGACTGGCGAACGCCGTTTCCTGGACAGGTGGATTGATTATATTGATGACTGGGCAATGTTCGAAATTGCGGATACCAGCGTACGTCCGACTGATTTGACTGATTCTACCAACAGTTTTAATGGCCAGATCCCGCTGTTGTTCCAGACCATTGGAGGCATCGCCCGTACTTTGCCGCTCAAGCAAAATGATTTTCCCGCCGACACACTCGCTAGGATACTTGGCAAGCTGATACGCGTCTATCCTACCGCAGCTCTGATCTATTTCGACAGCAATCCGCAGAACTGGACACCGCATGCAATGGCTACCATGATGAAGACAACCATGCTGATGGATGAGTTCAAGGCAGCTGAGTATATCTTCAACCGTGCCCGCCACAGACAGGAGAATTATGGCACGACAGAAGGGTTGCCTGACGGCTCCGAGGCCGAACACGCGCTCTGGTACAACCGCCATCTCTACACGAGCTGTGAGGAGGCGCTGGAGCTAGCTGCTGAACGTCGCAGCGTCCCCGTGTACAAGCGTCCCTTCTGGGAAGGAGTGCTTTCCACTCCGGCCTGGGAAGATCAGGAGCGCCGCACCATGACAGATCGCGCACGCTATCTGCTGCAGATGATAACTCCGCAAAGCCAGAATCCCATCGGGAACCGCAATGACCAAAGGTCTGTGTCCGGCGTAAAGACCGGAGAGGAGTTTGCGCTTTTTGAGGTCGCTCCTGACTTGCGAGTGTTGACGGAGACGCTGCGCGGCAACATCGCCGGCGGCTTGCCGGATTTCACCATGTCAGCTTTTCCATACAGTGGCAGCTGGATAATGCGCACCGGATGGGGAAAGGATGCCGGATATGGGCATTTCTTCTGCTCTCCATATCCTACCGGAGGCCATGCGTTGCCCGGGATGAAGGGCAACAACGGCCTCTGTATTTCACATGCCGGACAGGATCTTCTGGTGGCCGGCGGTTTCGGCAACTATTCCTATGACCGGTCACCCATCCGCGTCGATGGCAAGGAACAGTTTGCCAATGCGGGGATCGGTCACGGTTCCACACAGAAAGGCCACAAGGGATTCGGGGTCGTCTACATTGATCCTCTGCCCGCTGACTGGCGTTCCCATTCGAGCCTTCAATTTGATTTTGCCGAAGGTGTCTATGACGGGCCATACGGCGACTTTGTCAATGATCACCACGACAACGGAGCTTTTAGCGCGGAATTCCTTGCCGAACGTGCGCGGTCCGTCATCGCCGGCATCCGTCACCAGCGACAGATTTTCTTCGTCAAGGAGCATGGGGTGTGGATTGTTGTCGATCGCTTGCAGAGTTCAAGCCCTCGCCAGTATTCGCTCGATTGGCGGTTGCCGACTCCACCTGTTCGCCAGTTCGAGGGAAAGCCTGCGCCTAATTACAAAGGTAAATCCTTCGCTGTAGAATCGGTACAAATCAATCCGTCTCACCAGAACATTGTCACCGCCGCAGCCGATATGCCGAACCTGCAGATCCGCCATTTCGGCCCGGCAATGGAGTTTTCCACGGAACGCGAAGATGGCGAAGCCGTCAAGGACGACTATACCCTTCGTTACAAGCTCTACGATTTCTGGCGCATCAGCGGTACTTGGAAAAGCACCGGAAATGATCTGATTGTGTCGCTTATCGAAGTGATTCCTGCCGGAGCCGCACCGCAGATAGGGGAAATCGAGACGCTTGGAGACGGCAAGAATACCAGAGGTTTCAAGGCGACCATTAACAACGGCAAGAATATTGCCTTCCTGGCTTCTGCCAACGGTGATGCCGAACTTAAGGCAGCCGGGATACCGGCGACGGCTGACGTGTTGCTGATATGCGGAAATCACGGCATCTCTCTTGGCTGTAATAAATTTCAGGACAAGGAAACTGCTTCGGGCGATTTCGAGTTTAACATTGAGAAAGACAGTACCACCTCCATGACGACAATCTGGAGCCCAATTGCTCCTGTTAAGATTGAGCCGCGCCGTAACGTGATATCGGGCGACGAGCCGATCACTCTTTCGTGTGCGACGGAAGGTGTGGAAATCCATTATACCTTAGATGGCAGGGAACCTGATTTGCAGTCTATTCTTTATACCGGGCCTATTACGGTGAATGGCAGCGTAATGATTAAGGCACGGGCATTTCGGCCTGGGCTAGCCCGAGTTCCGACAACGCCTGCGGGCACGAAGGCGACGGTGACTGCCGTTGCAAATTATATCCGGCAGGAAGCATTGGCTCCGGTTGCCGCACTTGGGGACAACAGGTATACGTCCGGGCTGAATGCGGAATATTACGAAGGTGACTGGAAGGATCTGGTCTTTTTTCCTGAAAGCGCAAAGCCGCAGAAAAAGCAGAATGTCCGCAACCTCTTCGAACGCTGTTCGCCCAATGTTGAAAAGGTGTTTGGATGGACCTATTCAGGATTCCTTGCGATTCCGGCGGACGGCGTCTACACATTTCATGCGCCTCTGGAAATGGTCACATCCCCGCAGGAGCCAGGCTATGCGCTGCGCCTCTTCGTCGGCCAGGAAAAACTGTCCAATGGCAAAGCTAGTGGAAACCTGAACGAATGGTATCCGGCCACCACCCGCCACGCATATGGAACATGGAGCATTGCACTTAAAAAAGGTTTGCAGCCCTTCAAGCTGATCTACGTCGACTACCGCACCGATGCCGTAGAGCGGTTCAATCATCCCGGAATGCTCCTCAACACAATCTGGAGCGGGGCGACGCCAGATCTGAGGGTTTCAGGACCTGGAATCGACAGGCAGCCCATCCCGAAGGATTGGTTCACAATGCTTTTGAAAACAGAAAACAAAAAATAAGAGGAATACATGATGTCAAATTTCAAAAAACGTCTTTTACTTCTTGCCGCATCTGCGATGTTCGCAGGATCGTCCGGACTAGTTATGGCGCAGGATTCCAGCGTAATCACTCTTGACGGGAGCACCGTGCCGGAGAAATCCGACTGGAAGAAGTCTGGGGCGTTGGAACTCAAGACTGCAAAGGAAGGAGACAGGACCGTTCTGGACATCGACGACCAGAGCAAAACCGAATTCTTATCCTTGTCAAAAACAATACCCCAGGAAATGATCGCATTGATCAAGTCCAAGGGGTTTGTCCTTGAAATCACGATGAAGATTTATCCTGGACTTAACAGCCAGGGATTCTGCGTGAACATTCCAGGCACGCTAAACTATATGTTTTCGATGTTTGCGAATGAGAAAATGCAATCCTTGAACGTCTGGAATGAACAGATAAAGAAGCAGGTGTCGGGAAAAGCTGATGATACAGACAAATTCCACACATGGAAACTTGTCTACAGGCCTCCCAAGGAGTGGATCACGAAGGAAGACAAGGGACAGTTGACGATTTATGTCGACGGCGTAAAATCAATTGAGGGGATTACGCCGGTCAAAACGGCTTCAGGTAATTACGGATATGTGAGCATCGGCGGCGTTGGGCCGGCTTCCAAGCAGAGGACCGGCAGGATATTGCTGGAAAAACTGGTGTTCCGCCTGCCAGGAGATACCGAAAAGGATCAGTGAAATATTAACGCAGTTGGTGACAGATACTTGAATTATGACGTCTCGATTGATATGGAGGGCTGAGTCTTGGTACATGACAATTGCGAACTTCACAATGTCGTCGAACTCGAACCGTTCGAGGGTGGCGGAGTTTTACTGCGGAGATTTCCGCGCAAGGTCCGCAATGCGCTAAGTCCGCTCGGCAAGATGGTGTCGCAGGAGTCTGCGGGCGTGGAACTGCGGTTTGCCACGGATTCGAAATTCTTCAGGATTTCCGTAGGATCACTGCCTTCAGTTCTTGCACCCTATGAAAAACACAACCAGGATCTTTTTGTTTTTCGCGGATCATTTTTCCATTCCCATCATCGGCTTGAACCTGGTAAGATAAACCACATAAGTCCGATCTCACTGCAGGATGCCGACAAGTTTCCCGACATCATGCCTGGACATCTGAAGCAGAACGGGTTTTCAAAAGATGTCTGGAGAATAATGTTCGGACGTTATCCCGCGATATTCTACGGGCTTGACACCTATGGGGCTGAGATACGGCCTCCGAGAAAGAATGAAGTGCCTTCAAGGAAATGGATTGCTTACGGTTCATCGATCACCAATGGGGCGTCACCGACTGTTCATCACAATTCATACATATACAATG
>CAZDNQ010000021.1:0-9790 GCA_964506605.1 uncultured Victivallis sp.
TTTTACGTTCTTGATCAAATTGTATAGCTCCGAGACCTTCCCGTCGTTCCTGTAGTCCTCGCCCATCACGCCCTGTACCTGGCCCATGATGCTGCCGGGGTTCGCGATGCCGGGCACGTCCGGGAACCTGAGGAACTCCGCGAATTCCGCAACCGACGCCGCAAGCCTGAACCCGCATGACGCCTTCGCCGGATCCGTCTTCATCTCGTGGTACGCCAGTATGAACTCCTTCTCCTCGACGTCCAGGTTGTCCGCCCTCCGGTAGCGCAGCCTGACGATGCAGATCGAGTAGGACATCGGATTGTCTATCGCCGTCTGCTGGGCGTTGAAAGGTATCTTCTGGTTGATCTTGAGCTCGTATAGCGCGGTCACCGACTGGCCCGCTCCGACTTCCCCGGCGTCGACCTTGTCGTTCCTGAAGTCCGCCTTGCTGAGCTGGCGGTTCTGGTACCCGACCTGGCGGTACTGGTCGACTATCAGCGGATTGAATTCGACCTGGATCTTGACATCCCGTGCTATCTCGCGGAAACGGCCCTCGAAATCCTTCACGAAGACCTCGTTTGCGGATTCCTCGCTGTCGATGAACACGTAGTTGCCGTCGCCCTTGTTGGCGATCTTCTCCATGAACTTGTCGTCGCCGTCGCCGCCTACCGCCACCACGGTGTTGGTGATGCCCATGTTCCTGGCGGCGGACACCTTCGCGAGGATCTTCTCTGCTGACGGACTTCCGATGTTGGATATCCCGTCGGTGATGAGTATGACGCGGTTGTATGCGCCGGGTTCGTAGTGCTTGAGGGCGAGATCATATGCCGTGACCAGCCCGTTCTCGATGTCGGCTACTCCGGCAGGCATTATCCCTTCGACCAGCTTCGACAGCGTCTTCTTCTCGCTTGCCGGGAGATATCCCGCCAGGTTGAGCACGCGGTGGGTGCACGCCAGGACGGCTATCTTGTCGTTGGGCTTGAGCTGGTTGAAGAGGGAAGGGAGGGACTTCTTCACTAGATCCATCCTGTTCGCCTGCGACATCGAACCGCTCGCGTCTATGAGGATCGTGAAGACCGATGCACGGCTGCCGTCGGGGCCGATGTCGCGCGCCTTGACACCGACGCGGAGCGTGTAGTTCTCCGGACGGAACGCCGATGGAGCTGTCTCCAGATATACCGCGAACGTCGAGTTCGACGGCGAACGGTAATGGTAGTCGAAGAAGTTTATGAACTCCTCGGGCCTGACCGAGAATGGATCCGGACGTACGCCGTCCTTCAACAGCTTCCTGGCCATCGTATACGAGGCGGTGTCGACATCAATCGAGAAAGTCGAGAACGGCTTCTGCTTCGTATTGTTGAACGGAATCCCGTTCTTGAACTCCTTGGAATCTTCATAAGCCTTTTCAAGACCTTCAATAATTGTTTCAATCTTCCTCTGCTCATCGGGAACATTGCTTATTGTCAATGTCCCTCTTTCGGAATCATAATTGAGTTTACAGGATTCATCAAATACGACCCCTTTACCTTTAAAGTATCCAAGCAGTTCCTTGTCGCTGCCTCCAACTTCGCGCAGGACTTCCTTCCTTACAGTAAAGAGCCTAGTTTCCATTGAATCCAAAATTTCTCTCTTCTTAGCCTCTTCCTTAGGGGTGTCAGCGGCCCTGTCATTGAGGACAATCTCCTGAAGGGCGTTCATGTCCTTGTCTGCTTTTAGGCTGTCTTTCCTGTCCATGAGAACGTTCTGCCCGGATTCGCCGGCCACGAGATTCCGCTGCTCCTGGGTCTGGACGAGCTGTTTTTCAGATGGGACAACCGGTTTTTGCCTGGCCAGAGTGCTGGCTGATGCTTTTCCATAGTGTATGCTGATTGCAGATGATGCAGGATGATTTTCTGGGATAGATTTCTTTTCTGCTACAGCTTCTTGCTCTTCTACCGCCTGGTTCAGAACCTGCGATTCTTCCAGCATCATAGGTTCGGCTGCTGCGGCAGGAGCCGGAGCTGTCGGGGCTGCGTTTGCTGCGACCTCCTGCTTTGCCACCATCCCGCCAGATTTCTTCATGGTTATGACTCTTCCGGAACTTGTCCTGCCTGCCATGGGCTTTAAGACCGGCGCTTCACTCTCAGTTATTTCCTCCTGGCGTGCCTCGACAGCAAGCTCTTGTATTTCCACAGCGACTTCATCTGCCACAGCTTTTCCAATCTTTCCCCCTTCCTTCCTCTCTCTTAAAACAGCTCCTGCATATCCCTGCGCATGTCCGTCCGCAAAGACGACAGTGTTGCTCTTTGAGATTTCCTCAGCCGCCTTAGCAGCAGGTTTTGCCGGAAGAGTTGATGGCCTAGTCGTGGCGGCGACGGCCGGACCGGAGGCCGCCCCCTTCGACTTGGCGTAGCCACCATTTGACTTCATCGCTGGAAGCTTGTCCGCGCTGTCCATGGCAGGAGAAGAGGCATCCTTCTTGGAGACTATATTGCTGAAAGACATGGATTGGCTGGCTGACTTGGCTTCTGGCGCAGGTGCCGAAGCTGGTGCCGACTGTGTCGGTTCGGGCGAACCTAGGCTAAATTCTCTATCGTTCATTTTTATTGCAAGAGGAATTTGCCTCAGGTTTGAAGTTGCAGAAATCCTTCTTGCCTTTTCTTTTGCTGAAATGAATGCGGGAAGCAATAGCGCTGCTATGGTCACGCATATTGCTATAGAAGCAGCGATCTCCAGCCATTTGAACTGAAGAATCTTGGTCTTTTTCTCTTTCGATGCAACGATCTGATTTGCGCTGTCGACGATCTTCTGATGATTATTTGATTCCAGAGTGTCATGGAAGGAATCCGCCTTGAGCGCGGACTCGGTCAGCGACCAGACTTCGGAGAGCTCTTCGAACTCCCTGCGGCAGTTCTCGCATCCGGCGAGATGGGCGTCAAGGAGAGACTTGTCCTGGGCGGAAATCTCTCCCGCCAGCAGGTCCGTCATCATCTTTGAATATTTATTGCAGTTCATGGTAACACCTCACTAACGCAAAGGCGCAGAGTCGCAATGATATTTAATCCAGGAACATTTCTTGTGTTTTGATTTTTCCCTGTCATACATCACCTTTGCGGCTTTGCGCCTCTGCGTTGAACTCCTTTACAAGTTTCCTCATTGCCGTATGCAATATGAATCCGACGTTTGTCACGCTAAGGCCCATGATCTCGGCTATCTCCTTGTAGCTGCGTCCGTGTTCGAGCTTCAGGATCACGATCTCGCGATCCCTCGGTTCCAGCTGCATTATCTTTTTACGGACCATCATCATGGCCTCTTCCTTTTCATATGTCCTGTCAGGCCTCTCCTGGCCTGCGAACTCCGCAATCTTCTCGTCGATCGGGACCTCCAGCTGGACCCGTTTCGACTTCAGGTGGTCCAGGCACAGGTTCCTGGTCACCCTGTACAGCCAGGCCGGAAGGTTCTCGATCCTGCCCTTGTCCTCAGCCTGCGAGATCCGCACATACCTTATAAAGACCTCCTGCACGATGTCCCTGGCGCCGTCGCTGTCGCGTATCAGGCGGGAAGCATACCTTAGGAGAGGAGCCTCCCGTTCGCGTATGACCGCTACGATTTCCGTCGTTTCACCGTTTCCATCCGACATGGTGCCGTGTCCCGGGGCATTGTTTGTCTTCTGTGTATCCATCATGTAAGACGAGTGGCTTGCAGGTTTATTAGTGATTTAGTGCGAAATATTTATTTTTCGTGTCATTCGCCTGTACTCCGTAGCTCTTCGGCGAAGGAGGATGTGTTCCGTGGTCAATCTTTTTCTGTGTGTTTCATGTCCTGGTTTTTCCGGGAATCCTATTTTACCGCCGGGACCGGATTCGCCGGAGGGGCCGCGGGAGTCTTGGCAGCTGTCTTTTCGCGTGCGGCTATCGGATCATATCCTTCAGCGCGCCTTATCATGGTGTCGCTTTTCCAGAACTCCTCGAAATCATCGCTGAACTTCTTGAAATCAACGCCATCCCAGGCCTTGGCAGTGGCCTTCTCCCCGTCTTTCAGCTCGAAGAGTGCGTCGTAATATTTGTCAGGGATTTCGGAGTAGCTGTTCTTCTCCTTGAGCGACGGGGCGCCCTTCTGCAGGAAGAACATCAGGCCCCAGGCGAGCGCGTATTTCTGTTCGAGGTTGCCGGACAGGTATCCGCCATGGTCCAGATGGATGAAATTCTGTATGTCGATGTTGGTTCCGGCCAGCTTCTTCATGCTTTCCAGCCTGCGCGTCGAGTCGATCTTGATCTTGTCGCCGGCCTTGAAGTCGATGCCCTCGAAGAAAGTGGCGTTGCCTTCGTTGAACCACGGGGCCGACTGCACTTCGTCAGCGGCATAGAATATGTACTGGTGGAACCCTTCGTGGTAAACGATTTCAATCATGATCTTGCGGTTGTCCGACTGGCTGCCCCAGTCCATCGGGGAGACTGCGAGCTCCTTCTTGCCGCTCATCCAGACTCCGGCGGAGAACTGGAGCTCCTTTCCGACATACGAGAGGTAGTCGTCCCTGTTCTCGAAGACCTTGCACACGCTGACGGCCTTGAGAGGGGCCTTCAGAGGGTAGAACTTCACGTATGCGCTCCGGCATTTCTCAAGATTCAGCTGCAGATCGGTTATGGTCTTCTTGTTCTTCAGGTTCGATGCGATGATGAAGTTGTCGGTCTCCAGATACCACCAGTCCTTCAAATTGCGTATGTTCTGGATCACATTCTCCTTGCTCTTCAGGTATTCATCGGAATAGTCCTTCTTCTTCCCAGTCTTGTTGGTGGAGAGCTGCTTTTCCTTGGACTCGGCCTTCTTCGGGGGGAAGAAAAGGATGGACTGAAGCGACTGGACGATGACCTTGGAGCTTTTGTCCATGTCTGTGCCCCGTGGAAGCTCATATATCAGGACATAGCGTTCATCAGGCCTGTCCGTGCATTCGACGGTGTATATCTGCCTGTAGAGGTCGTCTCCGGCGTCGCCCGAGTAGAAACGGACTATCTTGTTCTTCTTCGGGACATCCTTCTGGACCGGCTCGCCCTTGGCGTCTTTCAGCTTGCCTTCGGTGAGCGCCTTGAGCCATTCGGCGACCAGGTTCTCGTCCCAGTCCGGCTTGAGATCCTTCTTCCAGTTGTCGAAGTCCTCCTTGAAGCATAGGCCGTTCAATATCGTCTTGAGGCCTGTCGGTGGCGGAAGGGTCATTTTCAGTATGGAGATGGCGCCCTGGTCGCAGCCCCAGCTGGCGACATACTGGTCGTGGAGCCAGAGTTCGCCCACCTTGAAGGCATCGAACTTCTCACCCTTGCTGTTCCTGACATTCATGGTATTGATTGAAGGTATCGGCTTTGCGGAGGCGTCCTTGAAGAGCTTGATCTTCAGGCCTTCGGAGTTCAAGGTCTCCTCCTGTCCGATCTTTGCGTAGGTGACCTTTTCGTCCTGTTTCTTTCTGTCGGCGCCGTATGAGGGCATGGCAAAAGACAGGAGGAAGGCTGCAAGCAGCAGAAGGTTGGCGGTTTTCATTGAGAAGCCCCCTAAGATTAATTGTTGTAGAATATAGCATTCAAGCAGGCTTTGTCACAGGATCAAGCAAATATTGGCGCGGAGATGCAGAGCCGCAAGAGCCGGAGCGGAGCCCGGCGATCCTGAAAAAGGCAGTTTTGAAATTAGCTCATCTATCATTGCGGCCTTGCGCCTTTGCGTTAAGGCTCTTTGTAAAGTTCCAGTTGCGGGCGGATGGTTGAGGATATAGATTATGATTTGCTTCTGCACGGCATATTGGGGTGATTATCAAAAAACATAAGAGGATTGAAATGAAGAAGGAAAAGAACATACTCTGCATTGGCGCCGGATACGTCGGCGGTCCGACAATGGCCGTGATTGCATCAAAATGCCCGGAGTACAAGGTCACCGTAGCCGACATCGACGAGAGGAAGATTAAGGCCTGGAACTCGGATAACCTCCCGATATACGAGCCCGGACTTTCCGAGCTTGTCGGAGCGGTGCGCGGGAAAAACCTCTTCTTCACGACCGACCTCGCAAAAGGCATAAAGGACGCAGGCATAATCTTCGTAAGCGTTAATACCCCGACCAAGACCTTCGGCGAAGGCGCTGGAAAGGCTGCGGACCTGCAGTACTGGGAGAAGACCGCCCGCGCCATAGTCGAACATGCCGATGACAGCAAGATCGTCGTCGAGAAGAGCACGCTGCCCCTGCGTGCGGCCGAGGCGATGCACAGGATCCTGCATTCGAACACAAAAGGCCTCAACTTCGAGGTCATATCCAATCCCGAATTCATGGCTGAAGGCACGGCGATCGATGACATGCAGGATCCGGACAGGGTTCTTGTGGGAGGCATGGAGACCGCCGGCGGCAGGAAGGCCGTGGAGACCATCGCCGCCATCTATGCGCACTGGGTTCCGAAGGACAGGATTCTTATGACCAACGTCTGGAGCAGCGAGCTTTCGAAGCTCGTCGCCAACGCCATGCTTGCCCAGCGGATATCGTCCATCAACAGCATTTCCGCGCTCTGCGAGAAGACTGATGCGAACGTGAACGAGGTTGCCAAGGCGGTCGGCATGGACAGCCGCATAGGTCCGAAGTTCCTGCGCGCCAGCGTCGGATTCGGAGGATCATGCTTCAAGAAGGACATCCTCAATCTCGTCTATCTCTGCGAATACTACGGGCTGCCGGAAGTCGCCGCATACTGGGAGGAGGTCGTTAAGATAAACGACTTCCAGGAGAAGCGCTTTGTGAAGAACGTGGTCAAGAACATGTTCAACACCGTGGCCGGAAAGAAGATCGCTGTTTTCGGATTCGCATTCAAGGCGGACACGGGCGACACCCGCGAATCGCCGGCAATATATGTGTGCAGGATGCTGCTCGACGAGAAGGCCGAACTTGCGATATGCGATCCCGAGGCCCTGGAAAATGCGAAGCGTGACCTTCAGGACGACAAGGGCAAATTCGAATTCGTCAACGACCCCTACAAGTGCGCAAAGGGTGCCCATGCAGTGCTCATACTGACGGAATGGGCCCAGTTCAGGAAGCTCGACTACAAGAAGATCTACGCGTCAATGGAGAAGCCTGCGTTCGTGTTCGACGGCAGGAACATCCTCGACCACAGGGAACTCTTCAAGATAGGCTTCAATGTCTTCCCGATCGGCAGCTCGAAGCTCACGCACCTGAAATAAAATTTTGCAGGCAAAATTTTATATTGCACTCCTGGAGAAAGCGGAGTTGTTGCTGTGCGATCAATAGTTGATAGTGCAGGATTTGACGCGAGCGGTGCTAAGAAAAGCAATTCCGCCATCAATAATACACAAGCTAAAGCTTGGACTCCAACCTTGGCATACCGGCAATTGTTGGTCCACCGAAGGAGGATTAGTTTGTCCTCTATTATCTTAGCGACATTCGGATTTGACCAGAATACCCCTGGAAGTAGCTCGGGATATTATCCCGAGGAAAATGAGGGGGATGCCCCTTGCTTCTTAACTTGACTTGGCAGCATTGGACTGGCGACAGGCGACGCCATTCACTTCTTTTCCGGCGCGGCCGGCGGATGCGAGAAGAAGAGGATCTCGGAGTTGTCGAAGGCCCCCTTGTGGTTCTTGAAGCCTTCCTTCAGCGTGGTGCAGTTGTAGTTCCTCACACCTGCCTGGATAATGTCCGGCCCTTCCGCCGTGATCTGTGAATCGTTCTTCTCGCAGGGTCTGACAATCACGATGTGGCCCGGCTTTTCAGGGACGGTATTCTTCCATACAGCTATTACGATGCTTCCCTGGTTGGCGAGTTCCTGCGCCTCCATCGGCAGCAGGATCTGGTTCCAGCCCTTCTCGGGTCCCTTGTCGAGGAGCCAGTCGTACTGGGCGTTTGAGAGCAGTGCCGCCGGATGTTCCGGTGGACGGAGCAGATAGATTCCCAATTTGGCGCATGCCGCCGCCACAAACGAGCTGCAATGCGTGTGGAGCTTCTTGTCGATTGGCGGTTGTGGCCGGCTGTTCTTCGGATCCTTGACAGGATCAGGGCTTGCGGGATTCGCCTTTCCCGGCTCGGGCGCCTTGGCGGCTTCGCCGGTCTGCCAGTCTATTGCTTCAGACGAGGAAAGCCATTTTTTTTCAACCTGCAGGCAATCCAGGAACTTTGCAAGCTCCTGTCCTTTCGGGGTTATCTTCGACTGCGCGCAGGCGAAGATGGCCTGAATCGCAATCAGCGATATGATTATAAGTCTGCTCATGTCTGTCTTTCCGGCTTCTCCGCTGATGCAAGCCCGATAATGATCTCGGACAGCCTCTCGCATTCGTTCGTGAAATGTCCCGAAGTGGTGATCTTCGGGCAGAAAAGCACGGGCCCCCTGTATGATATTTTCCCGAGGACGGCGAGCCAGTCTTCAATAATCTTTCCGACCAGCAGGTTCCCCGCCTCAGGCTCGTATATGAAACGCACCAGATTAAGATCAAATCTATACCATCTTAGCAAATCTTCAAAGCCTGAAGCCCTCTGTAGTTCATGGGGGTGGATGTCTGCGGAGAACCTTGTCCCGCCGTACATGGTCTCCTTGAGGAACGAGAAGTATTTCTCCGGAGTCGCCGGCGGCGGCATCGGCACCCTCGACGGTATGCAGAGGCACATCTTCTCCCTGTGCAGCACGGGCGCCATCCCCTTTATGAAGGCTGTCAGCTCTTCCTTCCTCTCGGGATTTGACACGGCAAGGTCGATGCCGAAGTCAATCGTTACGTTGGGACATGGAAACCTGGATATGGACTTGAGCATTATCCCCAGCTGCCGCCTGATCTTCCCCACCAGCTTCCTGTCCTGTCCGTATATGCTGCGTGCGACTGGAAGAGGCAGCGGCTCCTTGACGTTCACTATGTCGAGGCCTGCGGCCCTGAATTCATCGGATATGTTCTTGATCTCAAGGAACTCGCCGGGGATTTCCGTGACGGTGAATATTCCGGGATTGATGTGTTCCAGCGTCGCCTCCCAGTCTTCCGGACCGTAGGCGTAGCTTATTCCGAGTCTGTTGGGAAGTTTGAGCTTCTTCATGTTGATAAGCAAGGTTAAAGGCTCCAGCCGGATTCCCTGAGCATGTCAAGACTCGGCCGGGATCCCGGCTTCGATGTCCCGGACGACTTGAGGAATCGCAATATGTATTTGCCGATTATGTCTGTTTCAATATTTACAAGATCCCCGGATCTCCTGTCAGACAGGGACGTATGTTCAAGCGTAGTCGGTATGAGATGGACGGAAAAATGATCCTTGCCCGCCTCGACGACCGTAAGCGAGACCCCGTCTATGGCGACGCTCCCCTTTTCCACGAAGTAGGGCGACAGCTCCTCCGGAATCCCGACGGCAAGCACCCAGTCGGAACCTTTCTTTTTAAGGCTCTTCACTGGACATGTGCTGTCGACATGTCCTGAAACCATGTGGCCACCAAGTGAGTCCCCGACGGAAAGCGCGCGTTCGATATTCACCTTTGAACCTTTAGGAAGCGTGCCAAGGTTGGTCTTCCTGAGAGTTTCCTCAAGGACATGGAACACGATCCTAGCGCCGGCACTCTCCTCAAGCGTCAGACACGCCCCGTTCACGGCGATGCTCTCCCCTTTTACCGGATTCCGCAGCGGCGACGCAAGTTCAATGACAAGCTTGCCGGCCTTGCCGGACATCTTCCTGTCTGCGATCTTCGCAACCTGCTGCACTATGCCTGTGAACATGTCATCCCTTTGTTTCTGTGAAAAGACCGGAAATATATATCATAATAAGGAATAAGCCAGCAGAGGGCTCGTAACTCGTAACTTGAAACTTGAAACTGGCGAGGGGGTGC
>CAZDNQ010000021.1:9800-18966 GCA_964506605.1 uncultured Victivallis sp.
GTTGGAGCTCATAGCCTTGGAGCGGGAATTTTGAGGACTAGTGTATTACCGGCGGATCCCAGTCGTCAGGACTGCAGTTCTTCAAGTTTTTTACTTTCCCGCCGGCTGAAATCGAAATGGCGATTACGAATATACTGCCAGAAAAGAACATGATGGCCAGCAAGACATAGTCTGTGGCAGATGATAAAAAGTATGATGTATCAGCTTCCGTATGTGTTCGAAACATTATTAGGAGAAGCCATAAGGACATCGCCAGCAAGGTAGTTGATATTGATATGACTGCGATTATCGGCGCTTTTCCAGGATTCTTGTCCCTCCTGCGGTATTCACTCGGTGATATGATGGATTTCTTATCCATGTGTGTATCCTGTACAGAATTATAAGGTAATAGAATGTCAGGAGCGGTGGAATTCAAGAATGCGCACATTCCTCTGGAAAAGATCCTTTGATGATATATTTTTGTCCGCAGGAGATAAATATGGGATTTCCAAAAAAGCTTGTGGCGGCGATCAGCGGCGGAGTGGATTCAAGCGTCGCGGCGGCGTTGTGCCTGGAAAAAGGCGTGGAGCTCGTGGCCGTCACCCTCAAGATGCGCTCCTGCGAGAACATGCCTGACAAGCGGAAGTCGTGCTGCGGGATCGAGGACGACATGCACGCGCGTGGTGCCGCCGACAAGCTTGGGATACCCCATTATTTCCTTAATGTAAAGGAGGAGTTCGAGGACAAGGTGCTCAGGCAGGCCTGGCAGGAATATGCCGCCGGCAGGACACCGAACCCGTGCGCCCTCTGCAACCGCTACCTCAAGTTCGGGACGCTCATCGACTACGCCCTGAAGATAGGGGCGGGTGGGATAATCACCGGACATTACGCGATAATTGAAAACAACACCCTCCGGCGAGGTGTCGATCCGGACAAGGACCAGACCTACTTCCTTTTCGGGCTTACACCGGAACAGATAGGCAGATCGTACATGCCGCTGGGACCTTATACCAAGCGCGAAGTCCGCGAATTGGCCCGCAGGTTCGGGTTGCCCAACGCGGAGAAGACTGAAAGCCAGGACGCATGTTTCGGATACAAGGACGAGACTTTCGCGCAGACGCTCCAGAAACTGTTCAAAGGTGGAAGCAGAAAGGGGTGTCTGAAAGACAAGGAAGGAAAGATACTGGGTGAACACGAAGGTGTCCATCTGTTCACGATAGGTCAGCGCAAGGGGCTGGGGATAGCCCTGGGGGCCCCTGCATACGTAGTTGGGATTGACAATGTGAGCGGGGATGTGACGGTTTCCAGGGATGAGAAGGATCTTTTGTGTGACAGCCTCAGGGCGGAACGTGTAAACTGGCAGCTTGCGAAGTTCGCAGGCTGCGAGTTCAAATGCCTGGCGCAGATCCGCTACAGGAGCAGGCCTGCTGCTGCGACTGTCTCACCGGATGCCAGCGGAGGGGTGGCTGTGAAGTTTGAAGAACCCCAGCGGGCTGTTACTCCTGGGCAGGCTGTCGTCTTTTATGATGGAGACATGCTTTTAGGCGGAGGCTGGATATGCTGAAATATCAGGGGCGGAGGATTTTACCGTACCGGAATTCTGGATTAAGGACAAAATTCTACTATTATCAGTATTTTTTATGTTTTTAAGTTTATTTATCTTGATGGAGTGCTATCTTTTACCCTTTCATGTTTAAAAATTCACAGAAAAACCAGTTTTATCGGTTAATCTCGACGTGGCTTGGAGGAATTGGTGTCTAAAGTATTTGTTACAGGTATAACAGGTCTTATTGGAAGCGCATTTTCGGCGATGCTTCTCGAGCGCAAAGATAAGATGGAAGTAATTGCGCTTGCAAGGGGTTCTGACGTGCTGAGCGCGAAGAAGAGAGTCAAGAAGATCATCCAGGACCAGTGCGAATTCGACGGAAGGGCCGACCTCTCCGAATCTATATTGAAGCGCATCCATGTGATCGACGGCGAAATCTCCACCATTGACGAGGCCGACCTTCTTTCCAAGCTCAAGGGCGTAGATACCTTCTTCCATTGCGCTGCAGATGTCAATTTCGGCCGGGATCCTGAAGGCAGGACCTTCAAGACCAACTATGATGGCACCAAGAAGATGCTCGACCTCGCCCACAGGCTTAAAGTCAAGGCCTTCCACTACGTCAGCACCGCCTATGTGGCCGGCAAGCATAAGGGCAAGGCCGTAGAGGACGGGCTTGTCGCCGAGGATTTCAACAATTCCTACGAGAAAAGCAAGTTCATGGCTGAGCAGCTTGTCAGGAACTCAGGCATACCTTTCACTATATACCGGCCCTCAATCGTGGTCGGCAGGATACAGGACGGCAAGATCAGGAAGCCGCTGGCCTTCTACAGGGTTTTGGAATTCATGGCCAAGCTCAAGAAGCACCGCTGCTCGAAGATGAAGATCAGCCCGTTGGATAAGGTATCCCTCCATCTCAGGCTCAAGGCCTCCCCCTCGGACAAGATATATTTCGTCCCGGTCGACTACGTCCAGAAGTCCATCGTCGAGATATTCCTCAACAAGACAGTCAAAAACAAGACCTACCATATAACCGGCAACAGCCCGGTAACCACGAAGATGATTGAAGTCGCCGTCGGAAAGGCCCTTGGAATAAACGGGGTCACTGTAGAGGCTGAGGTCCACGATCCGAATCCCGACGAAAGGGTGGTGCAGAAGTTCCTCTCGGATTTCCTGCCTTATTTCTCTTCGCAGATAGTGTTTGACGTCAAAAACGTCTCCGACGCCATTGGTTCTCCGTCCATGGAATGGGTGATGGACGCCAAGAACCTTGAGAAGATCATCCGCGGCTTCTATGCGGAATATTATCCGGATCTTGTCAGGGATTGAGGGAAAATCCAGTAACTTGATACTGGAAACTTGAAACTGGCACCTTTAAATGACCCCGCAGTTCTTCATTCATTGGATATCCTGGCGTTTCCAAAGAGTCGAGTGTCAAGCATCAAGTATCCGTCTACCTATCTCCTCCTCATCCTCCAGATCAGGGACAGGATGAAGAATCCCATCGAGATGAGCACGATCGTGGCTCCTGTGGCGGTTCCGCAGTAGTATGAAATTATAAGGCCGGCGATTCCGGATATGAGGCTGATGGCGACGGCGATGATGGTGTAGTTGGATACGTTCCTGGCGATGTTCCTAGAGGATGCCGCTGGAAGGATGAGCATGGAATTTATCACAAGGAGGCCGATCCACTGGATGCTGACCGTCACAACCAGCGCCACGGTGAGAGAGAAGACGAATTCCACCATCCAGACGTTGATCCCGCGGCTCTGCGCCAGCGAACGGTTGACGCTCACCAGGAAGAGCCGGTTGAAGAAGAATATCCAAAGCACCAGCACTGCGCCCAGGGTTATTGCAAGCCTTATTGTCTCGGCTGCCGATATTGTCAGGATGTCTCCGACAAGGAACTTCGAATACTTGTTTATTCCGCCGTACTTTGAAAGTATCACGATGCCCAGGGCGACGCTGAAGGCCATTACAAGTCCGACGATCGTATCTGTAGATGCCGCGCTGTATTTCCGCAGGAGCGTGATGATGACCGTCAGGAGGATTGCGAACAGGATCATCGCCCATATCGGATCAGCAAGCCCTGCAACCGCGCCGATCGCAATACCGGTAAGGGCGGCATGGCCCAGAGCCTCCGAAAAAAAGGTCATCTGGTTGTTTATTACCATGCTTCCGAGAAGGGCGAAGAGCGGCGACACAAGGATAACCGCGATCAGCGCGTTCCTCATGAAGTCGTACTGCATCCATTCCAGTGAGATATTTATAATCGATTCCATCAGCTCCTGTCCTCCTGCCTTCCGTCGTCTGCCTTCTGTCCCTCGCCCTGAGCCTGTCGAAGGGTCTGTCCTTCCCTGCTGCAGTTCCCGCATGTCGGACAGTCATGCCTCATCAGCGCTGATATCTCATTCTTAAGTCCGTTCCCATTCATTGAGTAATCCATTCCAAAGGATTTCCTGGCCTCTGCTGAGGAGAGCACGGCTTCCGGCGGACCGTCGAAGAGGATTGTCCTGTTCAGCAGGATCATCCTGTCTGCGAACTTCGCAACTTCGGCGATGTCGTGTGAGATGAGTATGATTGAAAGGTCGAATTCCTTGCGGATGCGGGATACGAGATTGTAGAAGGTCTCGATCCCGGACTTGTCCACGCCGGCTATGGGTTCGTCGAGCAGGAGGAGATCCGGCGTCGGACTCAATGCCAGCGCCAGCATGACCTTCTGGAACTGTCCGCATGAGAGCTGGGCGATCTTCCTGTCCGCGAACTCCGCGGCGTCGACCAGCTCAAGCATTTTCAGCGCGTTCTCCCTGGCGCTGCCAATGTGTCCGAGCCAGAGCGGATAACGTGAATTAATCGATGAGAAGATGTCAAGCACGCTGACGGGCGCTGTCCTGTCAATATCCAGCTTCTGCGGTACATAACCGAGCCTGGGTTTGCCGAATGACGACCCGTCAGAATGGACGAAATGCATTTCTCCGCTGTGCTTCAGTTCCCCGATCATAGCCCTCAGCAATGTTGTCTTGCCTGCCCCGTTCGGTCCGATTATGGCCGTAAGTTCCCCGCAGTGGACATGTAGATTTATATCATTCAGGATGGGATTGCCGCTTATCGAGACACCGAAATTTGCCAGGCGTGTGCAGCAGCCCCCGCATGGAGGATGTGACGGTTTATCCATTTCCGATTTCTGATTTCCAATTTCCGATTTCAAGCGGCAATTCTCCATTTGCTTGCATCAACCACAATCTTGATCATTCTTTTTCACTCCCGCTCTTCAGGGCCTCTATTTCATCGCCTTTTTCAGCACTTCAAGGTTCTTCTCCATGATTGCCAGGTATGCGCCGGGTTCTGACGGGCCACCTACTGCCGGATCAAGTATGAAAAGCTTAGCGCCGGTCTCTCTTGAGATGGCTTCTGCGCTTTTCTGGGAATACTGGGGTTCGGCAAAAAGGACTTTCACCTTGGATTTCCTTATAAGGTCAATAGTTTTCGCCATTTCCCTAGCGTCAGGTTCGGAGCCGGGCTCCCTTTCTATGACAGCGGCTATGTTCAGTTTGAACTCCCTGGCGAAATACGGGAACGCCTCATGGAATGTTATTATGTCGCGGGTCTTCAAGTCCTTCAGCTCCTCGTTCATCTTTTTCGAAAGGGCCGAGAGCCTGCCAATATATGCATCTGCGTTTTTACGATATGCGTCTGCGTTTGAAGGATCGAATTTGGAAAGTCCGGCTGCGATGTTCGCGATCTGCCTTGCGTGGAGGCTGATGCTCACCCATACGTGCGGATTAGGTTCGCCAGCGCCGCGTATCAGCTCCATCCCCTCGCTTGCAACCACTATTTTAAGGTTCGGCTTCTCCTTTATCACCTTGTCCATGAACGATTCCATGCCAGCGCCGTTCACCACGAATATGTCCGCGTTCGAGATGGTCTTCATGTCGTCCGGCGTGAGCTGGTAGTCGTGGAGACAGCCGCTGATCTGCCTCGTCATGTTAGACACTTCGACGCCTTGTACGCCGTCGGTGATGTTCAGCGTGGCGATATACATCGGATAGAATGATGTCACTATCCGGGTCTTCTTCCCGTCCGCAAGCCCCAGGAACGAGCAGACGAGCAGGAGCAGGAATACGGAGCTTGTTGTTTTTCTAGGCATATGATGTTTCCAGGGTTATTTCTTGGGATGTCTGGTAGTTTTCCTGTCGCCCTTGCAGACGATGTGGATGGCGTTGCAGTCGCCGCAGTGCCTTATGACATGGCTCTTGTTGAAGGACTCCCAGTGCTTCCGCTGGTCGGGCGTGAATATGCCTGTACCGCCGCAGAGAGGGCATATGTTGTTAAGGGCCGAGAGGATGGCCGACCTTATGAACTCGGAACGGTTCGGCACGCTGTTGAGTGCCGACAGCAGCGGACCGTCGACCTTGAAAGTCATCACAACATCCTTCTTCGCCATATCAGATCCTCCTTGTATGCCGTTAAGGTATTACAAAATATTACTTTGTCAAGCCGGGTGCGCCGGATATGGGCTGCGGCTTGAAATTCATCAAATAAATGGCAGATTACCATCTGTATTATTAATAAAGAACAGAAGGAGAAAACCGAATATGAAAAAGCTGCTTTTGATGATGGCCGTCCTCTTCTGCGGAGCCATGCTGGTATCCGCGCAGGGACAGGACAAGGCCGCTGCACCTGCGGCACCCGCTGCGCCTGCAGCCCAGCCCGAAAAGAAGCCTCTTGACCAGTGGACGTTCTTCCAGCTGGGATTCTTCCCGAATTTTCCGGCAGGCATTAAGAATTCAAATGTCTACGGGCTCAAGCTCGGAGCTCCGATGACGAGCGGATATGGCAGGGTGTACGGCATCGAGCCTTCCCTCCTCTACAGCGGCACGGACTATATAAATGGCATCCAGGCGACATGGGTCGGCCCCTCGATCGGCAAGGAGATCTATGGTATCCAGGCCGCATGGTTCGGTCCCACAATCGCCAAGACAGTATACGGACTCCAGGCCAGCTGCGCAGTCAACATCGCGGATGAGGTGATTGGGTTCGATCCCGGACTGGTCTGCATCACCAAGAACATTATCGGCTTCCAGGCGAGCGCCGTGAATGTCTCCGACAAGGTCACCGGCTTCCAGGCGAGCGCCGTGAATGTGGCGAAAGAGGAGCTGAAAGGCGTCCAGCTGGGTGCTGTAAACTACAGCAAGAAGAGCGGCTGCCAGTTCGGCCTCATCAACATCATTGAGGACGGATGGCTTCCGTTCACCCTGATCTTCAACATTAAATTCTAACAAAGATATATTCACAGGAGCAACACAATGAAGAAATGCATATTGATACTGCTGGCCGTTGTATTTGCCGGAACGTTTGTCATCGCCGAGGCATCTGCCGCAGACAAGCCAGCCGCAGCCCCGGCCGCCGCACCTGCGGTACAGGCCGACGACTCGGCCTGGGACTTCTTCGAACTGGTATTCTTTCCAGGGGTGCCGTCCTATTCCGATGATTCGAATGTCTACGGGATAAAGGCCGGCGCGCCTGTCTCCGGCGGCAAGGGCGTGGTCAACGGAGTCGAGGGAAGCGTTTTTGCAAGCCTGACAGAGAGGGTGAACGGAGTGCAGGCTTCGGGCCTGTACAACGACGCCAAGGAGGTCAACGGCCTCCAGTTCAGCCTGGTCAACTTCGCCAGCGAGAAGGGATGGCTCCAGCTGGGAGGGGTGAATGTCAGCCAGGGCAAGGGATTCCAGATCGGAATCGTAAACTACATCAAGGACGCCTGGATTCCATTTCTGCCGATAATCAACTTCAAGTTCTAGACGAATGAATGTAAAAGGGCGCGGCATTTCCTGCCGCGCCTTTTTTTTTATTCCTCATCATCAAAGCCGGGACGCTTGAACGACCATGCGTTAGGGAATTCCTGTTCAGTGCGCTTCCGCAGCTTCTGCAGGAGCGCCAGAATCCCGAGGATCTCGTCCTCCTTGTCCGGGAAATGCCGGAGCAGCGTCCCCCATGCCTCCACTGAATTGTCGATCGATATCATTGCGATCTTCGCGGAACCGTCATAGTCCTTCGGAAAATCCTCGAGGATCTCCGGCTCCTCCTCGAAGATCTGCTGCACGGCCCTCATGAGTTTGACATGTATGAAGGTATGATACCAGATGATTACATCCACCGCGTCCTTGATCTCGAGGGCCTCCTTTTCAGGATTCCTGCCGGGAGTCCCCATTGAGATGGTCTTCATCAGCCCGTCGGCCTTATCCTCGAAATCCTTTGAGGACCCGTCCAGCCATTTCCTGGCCATCTCCATGTATCTGAGGCTGGCCCTGGCGCAGATATGGTTCCTGGCGTGCTTGTCCTTCTTCTCCTCCTCAATCCAGTATTCCTCAGGCATCGGCGCGTCGACATCGACTCCGTTCTTCTTCGCCCACTCCCTTACCATCTCGAAGGTGTCGGCGAACACTCCATGGAGCTTGTCCCAGAATTCCGGGCTGTTCATGTCCGGATCTTTCGGATCTTCCTTCCTGTCCTCGAGTTCCATGACGCCCACGGCGCACCTTGTGATGAACCTGCAGCGTTCGCACCATCTGTCGCAGTAGTTGTGCACGCCCGAAATCATCCTCGGATCGGCCACGGCTTTCATCAGCCTGTCTTTACGTCTGCCCATTGGATGTTTCCTGGAAATAAATTATGAAATTCATCAAGGAGTATCAACCTTCATGTTCGCCAGCTTCGAGGCCTTTCTTACAAGTGATTTATCGAAGCTCATGAACTTATCAGCCCCTTTGCTTGATGCGATGTGCATGGCGTCCGCGAAGTCAAGTCCGGATTCAGACAGCGAGATGGCGTCGGCCACGATGTGGAAATCCTCCGTATGGACATTATGGAGGCCGAAAAGAGACCTGAAGGCCTCCAGTATCCTCAGCGGTTCGAACTCATATACGTACCTGAGCACCCACTCTGTCTCAAGGATGACGGTCCGGGGGATGAAGATATCTCCCGAGCGGAAAACTGCAGAGGCCGATTCATACTGCGTCTTGTCGTCCTTCACCAGGAATCTGACAAGAATATTCGTGTCAACGGCTGTCATCGCTCGCTTTCGCTCCTTTCCTTATCCCATTCTCCATTTCCCCGAGGGATTTCCTCCTGCCCTTGTAGGAGAGGCAGCCGGAAGCCTGCGAGAAGGTGGATGCTGTAAACGGCCTGGCGGGCTTTAAGACGATCGAGTCGCCGGCCTCCTCGACGATCAGCTCGAGTCCGGCCCTCCACCTGTGGGCTCTGCAGATCGAACTCGGAATCACGATCTGACCCTTCGATGACAGATGAGTGGTAACCATGGGAACCTCCTTGTGTAAGACAAAAGTAAGATACCATCGGTTATTGAAGTGTCAAGACATGGCGGAAATTTATTACGATTGCGCAGCAATCCGCCGGAGTGCGGTGACAAAGTCACCGCTTGAAGATGAGCGCAAACTCTGTTTGCGCAGTCCATCGGAGCTTGCTCGCTTTTAGCGGAGCTTCGCTCGGAAAATAAAATGATGTGTCAAGGGAAATATCTATTCCCATACGCTCTTGAAGTTGAAATACGAGGTGTTCTTCTCCCCTGGGACGGCGTTCAGGAAGTCGAAGAAGCCGGACGCGCCCCTGACCTCCGGAACACAG
>CAZDNQ010000022.1:0-18669 GCA_964506605.1 uncultured Victivallis sp.
GCCTTGCAATCTGGTAGTTGAGCAGGAACAGCAGAACAACCATCCCCACCAGGAAGACAATCATGCCGGTGGCCTCGAAAATATAGTTGGAGCTGCTGGGGCTTATGAGATGCATCCCCTCCTCGTCAATGACATCGAGGACAATCCACTCGGCTGCGGTCAGCGAATTCGAAAAGATTATGAAATCGCGCCCTGAATACGAGAACTGCACTATCCTGCCCCTGGAATTTGCAGTATCTGAAAATATCGCCGCCAGCCGTTTCGAGACAGGAAGCTCATCCTGCGGGATCCTGCTGTCGAACTTCTCCACATATGAGGCGGGAAGATTGCAGTCGATGAATTTCCCTGTCCTGCCGCATACAACCACCCTGCCGCAGTAGTTCTTCGCCCTGCTCGTGGCGGCTGACGATACTATGCTGCGGCTTTTCAGCCGGGAGACGTCCAGTATGTTGTAGAACATGCATTTGCCGGTTTCGGAGGTCCTGAATGCAAGCGCCATCGCCACCACCCACTTGTTCTTAACCGTGTAGAAGTAGAAGCTGCCCATGACGCACTTTCCGTTCACGTTCCTGAATGCCTGGGTCGAAAGGTCGTCCAGGGACTTCTCCCTGAAGTCGGCACCTCCGGATCCGAGGTCTGACGAGATGAGCTGTCCGCCGTCTGCATAGAAACCTGTCTCCAGGACGAATTTCGGCCAGTCCGCCCTGTTCCTCATACAGAGCATCCTGGCACCCTCCCGGGCATCCTGTTCCTGCAGCAGGAAGTAGTCCCTTGCAAGGTGCTGGAGGTTGTCCATCGAGAAGAAAACCGCGCCCGATGACTCTGACACCAGGGCTTTCTGCTGCATCGAGATCCTCCTCCTCGTCTCGTCGTTGGACTTCTTCTCGAAGTAGCTCTGGATGATCGACGAGGAAATTATCACCGTGAGCCCGAATGAAAACCCCATCGAAAGCAGAAGCCTCCATATGAGGGAGTAGTGCAGGCACAGGATGAGAAGATACAGGGACGCGATCATACCTGTCGCAAGGAGCCCTATGTGCCATCCCCACCAGAGCACCCCCCACGGCTGTGAATAGCTGACCGTGAGCGAGACCTGGGCGTATATCAGGATGACAACAGTGAAGATGATGTCCTCCTTCCTCCTGCTCCTGAGGTAGTCGTGCAGCCACGGCACGGCCGCGATGAAGAACAGGGCCCCCGGAATCCAGAAGAGGAGCTCCCCGAAGATCGTCGATGTCCCAGATGAGGAAAGTATCCTGGGAAGAATCTGCTTGAGCCCGAACGGGATCCATGCGCAGATCCCCGCCACCAGCACAGAGGGCACGATGATCCACATGAATGCCCTTGGAAGATCGCTGCCCGACTGCTTCCTCGCGGCAATCCCCAGGATGAAATAGAAGCTCCCGGCAATCAGGGTTATCCCCTTTACCCATGCCGCCGTCTCCGTACCCGGCCTGCTCAGGGCATATACAAAACCGAGAATGCCCATTATGAGGAACCCGGAACTTATGAAGATGAAGATTTTCCTCCCGGTCTGCCGGAAGTGCTCGACCAGCAGGAAAAAAAGGAAGACATTGAGGAAGGCGCCGCACCACTCCAGCATCGATATGTCGACAGGGTTTCGCCAGAATATCTCGCTCCACGCCTTAGAGAAGAAACGGGAGAAGCCGATTGGCAGGAGGAATATAATCCCAAGCAGGACGGCGAGGACTATCCCCTCACGGGTGCTGATCCCGTAGGTCTTACCGATTTTACCGCCTGTCAAATTCATCTATCCCCCTGCTGCTGCACCCTGCGCGCCGGCTGTCCGGGAGATATTGGCAGGACCCGGCCAAAGCACATGAGATCCGGACCGGACTATTTCTGCTTCCAGCTGCCGGCGGCGTCCTGGATCCACACGCCCGCGGATTCCTCCTTCGCAATCTGCGCCGCCCTCTGGGCTCCTACTACGGCGACAGTCACTCCGGTCTTCTTCGCGACATCGGCATAGACCCTTGAACGTTCGGCGTTCTCCTCGTCGACAACGGCCTTTGCGGACTTGTCCGCAGCCCTGAACTCGAGAAGCCCCTGGTTGCTCTCGCCGACGATGCCCTTGATCTTAAGCCCCTTGATTATGGCGAGACGCTGCTTGGCGTCCATCCCGAAACCATCAGCCGCATAGAATGCAAAACCGGCCAGCATAAGAATGAAAAGCAGTTTTCCGACTATTGTCCTCATGATATCTCCTCCTTGAATATTTTAGTTCTGTTTCTGTGAATCAAGATACTTCTGCAGGGCCTCCTCGGCCTCCTTGTCGCTGATGCTCTTCGCAACCTCGTCGGTCTTTTTGTACTTGTCCTGCAGCTCCTGCTGGATCTTCACGTTCACATCGACCGTTATATGCATCGGCTTGACCTCGATCTCATGCTTGGTCTGCAGGCATCCGAACGCCATGACTGTGGACAGCATGGCTGACAGCAAAAATATCCTTCCCATATGACTTCTCCATTATGAATTGATTTTCATGTTTAATCCGGTCTTAATATAATAGGATGCCCGCGAATTCCAAATAAGACACGGCCTATTCGCCTGAACCGTCCTTGATAAGATTGCCGAAATCGCTCTCCATCTTCAAAAGGCCGTCGAACGGAAGGTTGAACTTTATGTCATACCTGATCCCCTGGAACCTCACGATGTCCCCTTCGTCCTTCTCCACGCGCCTGAAGGTGCCGCTGGACGCCTCAAATGCAAACGAATCGGCAGGGACGCCGGATATCTCAAGCAGCATCACCAGGTTTTCATCACCGCTGTTCATGGTTACCTTCGCCCAGTCGTATTTGAAGTTGTTGAGCACGTCCATCGCAAAGGCCGATCCCGAAATGCCATCCTGCGACTGGAATGCCGACTGTATTATATCGGACTTGGAGAAGCTTATGATCCCGCCGACTCCAGGCGTAGAATACAGGAACCCGTCACGTATCCTCAGCTTCCCCTTGCCAATTGTCAGAGGTATCCTGCCGTTGACAGTGCCATCCCCCGTCGACTCAGCTATCTTGAGCTGCTTCAGGAACATCGCAAGGTTCAGCCGGTCGCAATACAGGGTGAAACTGACATTTTCACCGGGGACAATCCTCATCGCAGGCGCGTTCACGCGCCCTCCGCACCAGGAGAAGCTGCTTCTCTCGATGAAAAATTTCGACGGGGCTTCGATCTGGAAATTGATCCTTCCAGAATCCAGCTGGATGTTCCCGGAAGAAAGCTTCTTGAACTTCAAGGTCTGCTTCGGCAGGCTCTTCATCGTGGCAAGGTCCTGCAGCGTCAGCTGGACGTCGATCCCTTCAATGCTGAGCTTCCTGGAAGGGATATCCAGCAACGCATCGGAAAGCACGATCCCCGCATCAGTCTTCATGTTCCCGCTTTCATAGGAGACATGCCCCTTGGCGGCGATAGAGCCTTCGAGCCTCATCCCTTCAAGGGAGGGATTCATCTTGTCGAGTTCGGCGACCATCCTCCCTGAAGCGTCCTGGACCTCGAAGAAGAAATCAAGGCAGAATCCCTTGGGATCCTTCAGCCCGATTCCTCCGTCGACCATGACCTTGAGAGTGTCGAATACGGTATTGAACTGGCCGCTCACGTCCCAGAAGAAATCCCCCGACTGTTTCAGAACGGCCTCGAAGCCGCCGAAGGTCGACTCCCCGGCGACAAACGGTTCGGTCGATATGCTCCCCATGATCTGATCCATCTGCCGCGCCTTCGGTCCGGCAGCCGTCTCAAGCGGCCATCTATATGGTATGACAGCCTCAACCTTTGCGCATTTCGCAGCTCCTGCGGAAATACCCTCAAGAGTGATTTTGGAACTGCCGGAAAGCGTTGGAGCCGGGAGCATATCCGCCCTGAGTCCGCCGGCAACCTCCAGCACCGGCACGCCTATCGCCGCGCCGTTCTGCTTCCTGAATTCAGTGCCGGAAAACCTTATGACATAGTTCAGCGAGGCTGATTTAGCGTCCCCCTCCCCTCCAACTGAAATGACTTCAGGCTTGCATACGACAGACTTGTCCACCCCTTCAATTTCAATCATCTCGTTTCTGTCATGGAGCCCGGTCAGATTGAAATTCCACCCGAAATCATTCCTTACTTTCGCATCGATCAGCATGGTCATGGATTCGGACTCCCTCAGCATCAGCCCGCCCGGCTTGAAGCTGCTGTTGAACTGTTCGCGGTCAAGTTTCACCTTTATCTCGGTTGCGACAGTCATGCCCTCGTCGGTGAGCTTCATCTCGCCGCCTGGTTCGTCCATGCTGAAATCCAGGGGGAAAGGCGAAACCATCCTGAATGCATTGAACGTGAACGGCATCGTGTCGCCCCGCTTCCCGACCTGCATGACAAACGGCACCTGCCTGCCGGAAGAATCGGAGGAATTGGTTATCCGGACTCCCTTGTATTGGAGGTCGAGATTTGTGAGATTCACACTCAGCCCCGCGTTCCCGTCAGGCATATCGAATCCTGAAGTCACGCTCGCGACCGCTGACACCTTGAGCCCGCTGACGCTGTCCGTGATATCCTGGAACCTCGCAATATTGAGCTCCTTCACCGCAAGCTCCATGAACATCCGTTTCAGGTCGGGCGCAATACCTCCGTTAATCTTGACAATCTCGCCCCGTGGATAAATCATGAGGTCCAGCCCGTATTCCTGCCTGCCTTCCGAAGCCGCGCCGACATCACGCAGCACCGATGACATCTCGAATGGAAGCCTCTGCGCCTTTCCATTTAGGAGGAAGTTGATTTCGGAATTCCTGATCACGAACTTCCTTATATTTACAGGAATCCCTCCGTCGGAGCCCCTCTTCTTTTCCGGAGCGCCGGCCTTGAATTTTTCCAGGTCTAGCCCGGGCAGGAAGAACTTCCCCTTCTCGTATCCCGCCACAATCCTAAGCCCTGAAACGCTGATCCTGTCAATGCTGAGGTTGGCAAGACCGACCGGGGAATAATCAAACCTTATTGAGTCGGCGGTGAGGAATCTCGGAGTTTTGCCTTCTGGAATCCTGACGTTCGCAATGTCAAGATGGCTGAAGCCGATGCTGCGGACTTCGCAGGTTATGTAGCCGACCTTGAGCATTTCCGCAAGCTTCGCGCAGAGACTGTGCTCGATGTAGAACTGGAGCCATATCCTCATGAAGATCAGGAGGAGCAGGACGATCACCGCAGGCAGCAGCATCCTCCTCCAGAAACCCCTCTTCTTTTTCTCCACTGTCGCCATAGCCGTTCCCCTGTTGAGGAATCTTCCTACTTCGCCAGAGCCTTCTTCTCGAAACCTGCGAACTTCGCAAGCATCTTCCTGTAGACCGGCGCGGCCGACCTGCCGGGCTCGACAGTCTCAGCCGCCGATGCAAACTTCTCATAGTATCCGGTCATCTTTCCCCGGCATACCTGCTGCGCCACGAGCATCGCAGCCCCAAGGGCCGCGGAATCTGCAACCTGTATCTTCTCCACCTTCGCCTGGAAGACATCCGCGATGATCCTGCAGATGCCGGGACTCTTCGATGCGCCTCCGGTCACCCTGATCCTCCTGAAGTCCTGCCCGATCCAGGCCGAATGCAGCTTCATGCTGAGGATCTGCGATTCGACGACGGCGCGGATCTTCACCGATGCGGGCGCCCTGCCCTTGCAGAAGTCGGCGGTGCCTGAATAACGTGCTCCAGCCTTCAGCACAAGAGGTGTCGTCTCGGGTACGAAATATGGAAGCATCATGTTCCCGCCGTTCCCAGGCTCTCCCGCGGCTAGCGCCTCCTCGAATTCCTCCCAGCTGGAAATGCAGGACTCCTTGACCTTCTCGCGGGCAAGCGAACCGTTCTTGAAGCAGATCAGGCTCATGAACCCGCCCGTCGGATTTCCGAAGACGTGTCCGTATCCCTTCGGATCCGTGTGCGCCGAAGACATCGCCGCGAAGAAGGTGTCGCTCGTGCCAAGGCTTATCACCGCCGTCCCGGTCTCACCTGCCCCGACGCCGATCAGGCTGCATGGGTTGTCGCCCGACCATGCGAGGACCGGTATCCCCGGCTTCAATCCGTACTTGGAAAAATATGCCGTAAGCCGCCCGACGACATTCCTGGTCTGCGCAACCGCCGGCAGCTTTTCAATCAGTCCCGGCGCCGTCGCCTCGCATATCTTGAGGTCCCACACAAGCGTCTTCAGATTGAGAAGGTTCATTCCAGCGCCGTCGCCGTAGTCTATAGGCGCATTGCATCCTCCAAGTATGGACGCCATGAACGAACTGACCAGATGGATGCGCTCGGTCTTATTGTAGTTCTCCGGTTCGGTCTTGTAGAATTTCCTGATCTGCGGCCCGGTGAACCGCTCGATCGCCGGGGATCCTGTCAGCTCCTGGAGTTTCTTTGCGCCTACAGCCTTGCTGATCTCCCTGCACTCGCGGCTTGTCGAACTGTCCATCCAGATCGGCGATGTCTTCCTGGAAAGCGCCGGCTTCAGCTGTTCCGCGAGCGGCTTCGTCTTCTTGAGATCGGATATGATTCCGGTGAACTTTGAATTGAGATATACGGACCCGTGCTGCTGGCCCGAACCGCAGACGCCCATCACCTTGTCAAGCGGCACCTTGTCCGCCTTCAGCTTGGAAAGCACAAGATCAAGAGCCTCCAGCCACATCAGGGGATTTGAATGCTTCACAAGAGGGTCCTTGCCAGGCAGCACACCGTTCGGACATCCATACTTCGGAAGTTCAGTCGAGAAGTTGACCGCCGCGGATCCGGCGATCTTCCCGGTATCCACATCAATTATCAGCGCCTTCAGGCTCTGCGTGCTGCTGTCCAGCCCCATGAACAATTTCATCAAATCCTCCAGTTACCAAATTGTTTTCCCCAATCTAAGTTTAAAATAAGGTGGAAAACGATGTTTTCAACCCGTTAAACAGACAAAGCAGAGGGCAGTTCCACCCATGGCGGAAAGGCATATCATGCAGCTCTCAAAAGTAACTCAGACATTCCTGTCTGTGGACATAGACTATAGGAAACCTCACTCCCTGTCGAACCTACTGCGGAATTCGCAGGACCTGCAGAGCTTTTCTACTGCGTGGCCTTCTGAAAAGCCTTTCAGGATCCTGTCCGCCCTTTCACCTCCGACGATGGCGGAGAAGTCTT
This sequence comes from uncultured Victivallis sp., assembly GCA_964506605.1. Lineage (GTDB taxonomy): Bacteria > Verrucomicrobiota > Lentisphaeria > Victivallales > GWF2-50-93 > GWF2-50-93. The sequence continues at coordinate 7,131 of CAZDNQ010000022.1, forward strand.
CCCTGAAGATATTCCCCAGCGACATGACACCATCCTTGTCCAGGCAGCACGGCACTACCGTGCCATCTGCGAGAATCGCACACTGGTCCCGCATGCCAAGGCAGAAGCCCTTTTCTCCAGCAGTCTCCGAGTCGACCGACGGCCATTTGAACTCCTCCGCGAAATTGAGGAAGACTTTCGGCGCAAGCTGAACACCCTTGCCTTTCCGCTCCAAGTCCTCGATCTTGCCAGGAAGCCCGAAAAATGCCCGAATCTCTTCCAGAATTGCTTCACTCGCCTTCATCCCGGGCTTCATCGTCCATATCCGCAGCGCGAAATAAATTCCAGTCTTTCTTCTTCCTTCATCTATGAATGCGAGGATGTCCCTGAGATAGTTTTCCGGAAGGGCTGATTCCCTCTGGATTTCCATGCAGTGTATCGAGAAGTTGACCTGCCGCACTGCTGCCGCTCCGAGTATCGCATCCTTGTGCTTCCCGATGAACACGCCGTTGGTGGCGATATTTACCTTGAACCCGTGCTTCCCGCAGATCCCCAGGATTTCCGGAAACTGCGGATGGAGGAGCGGTTCGCCCATCACATGGAGATAGATGTAGTCGCTGAACGGCCTGATCTTTCCAAGGACTTCATCGAAAGCCTCCGGAGACATGGAACTCTTTTTCCGCGACGTCCCAGGACATATCTCACAGCTCAGGTTGCAAGCGTTGGTGATCTCCACGTATATCTTCTTGAAGCGTCTCATTTAAAACCCATGGGTGATTGGATGATTGGACAATATACAATAGAATCGCGGGTTAGAAAACCCGCGCTCCGTTGATAATAAAATGCCTGCCCCTGAGACATGCAACCGGCAATCCATACGCCCTTTCATGCAATATTGGATGCTGGCCAAAATCCAGATCCTTGATTTCGGGTTCTGTTGTGGTCTATTTTATATGCATCTGGTGATTTACCATATGTCTTATATACATATGGTGACAGGCTTGAGGCTAAATCCGTGGCCGAGGCTACAAAATTGTAATTTCGCCCCACTGCTTATGGGGAATCACATAATAATAAGTTCTCTATAAACAAATGAAAAGAATTCCTGACGACAAACAAAAAGAATTTCAATCCAAGCAGAAAGAAATATATCCTCTGCTAGCAAGCGCTTTGTTAAAAATTATTCCTGAACATTGGACGTCAGCTGACCTAGACCTTATAACTGGAAAAGAAGAGATTGCCCATTCCATCAGTAATAAAGATGGGAATAAGGATATCGTAACGCCATCAATGGAGCTTTTTACCGAAACAAGAAAACTTGAACTACTATTCCGTGAGTATGACTGCATGTGGGCAAAGGCAAAATTTAAAGTCTACTGGAATGAATCAGTGGAATCCTGGGACTATTCAATTGATTATCAGTACTAATAACATAGAGAACTAACATATGCTGGCAACGGCGAGTACGCCGTCGCCAGATATTAAGGCGTTGGGCAGAAACCATGAATATCAACATCGCAGCCTTGCTGACGCTCCTTATGCTCACCTTCTCCGGTTGTGCCGGAGTCGGCAGTACCGACATTGCCGAGACCGATAAGGTGCTGTGGCAGAAGTACGCAGAACTCGCCCATGCTCGAGCCTACTATTGGCTCAGCCGGAGCTGCTACGGGACCGCCCCGTGGTTTGTCGAAGGGCAGTCCTTGGTATACGAAGGGAAACGTCTGGTGGCCTTGCGGTATCACATGGCGTTTGTTTCAGGCCCTACACACGGGGATATGCTAAAGCAGTATCAAAGCCAGAAAAGGGCGACCCATATTCTTGAGTATAACTTTATAAATAGAGAATGGCGGCTCATACTGCCGGCATATCCAAACTCAGAGACAGTGAAGGAGGATCTGCCCAACCAATAAATTAAGGTTAGTCAGGATAAAAAGATGAGATCATTCAGAATAGATTGGAAATCATGCCGAACCAATCGAAATCTTTGGCTTTGGAGTAGCCTATGTGTATTCGTGTTAGGATGCTTCACTCCGTTCATCTGTATTAAAGGTAGCAAGTGCATGTCACCAATTGCACACATATCACATAGGTTTACGGATCCAAACCTTTCAGAATATAATCGAGAGACGTTTCTTGACATCCTCGCCATCACGGTTATCCTCGGATTGGTATCATTATTGACTGGATGGATACTCCATTTCCTAATCATAAGTATATTGAATCGAAAGAAAGATAAGGACTAACTATTCCCATGTTGCAAACCTGCATCCGCAGGTCGGCAGATAGTGGAGCGTTCTCTGCGGAAGCTGATCAGCCTTTTTTCTTCGTCTTCGAGAACAGCGCCCAGCGTTTTTCGGCGATGGTGAAGACGCCTATGGTGGAGAACCCGGCATAGTATCTTGACTTTATCTCGCCGGCGGCCTCGTCCTCGTTGACGGCCGGAAAAGGGGCGATGACATAATCAAGGCCAGCAGGCGCATTCGTCTCCTCAATCGAAAACATCAGCGTGTCGCCGATCTGGCAGATCCCTGCGACCTTCGCAGGAGGTTTCCGCGAACACGCCTTTCCGACAGCGTCAGATACGGCGGCGCTGTCGAACAGGATGTCGTTGACCGAGAATTTTATCACTTTAAGCATAATAGACCTTTTCCCCGCGCTCCGGAGCCTTGAGCAGCCCCTTCGCGGCCGCGGCCGCCACATCTTCGTCGTCCAGATAAGAAAGAGGATTCAACTCGATGATGCAGTCAGGTTCGCCGTCCGCCTTGCGCGGAACCTTCACTCCGGCCCTCTCAAGCCTGCATGCATCCTTTCCTATCATCATTGTACGGCATGACAGGACCGAATCGACCCCTTCAGGATTCTTCACCGGGGAGAACTCCTCCTCGCGTTTCGCCTCGAGGATCATGGTCCTGGCTGCAAGAGGAAGCGCGTCGAATATGAAAGTCTCAAGCTTGACCGCGTTCGGCTTTTCAGGCTTGACCGGATTGCCGTCCATGTCGATGCACGGGACCTTCTTTTCAGCCCTGTGCCACGGCATGTTCAGGCGTCCACCCTCGGTCAGGCGCTCGACGAAATCAACGCTTATCATGTGGATCGCCGGGCTTCCCGAGATGAAGCGGAGCTTTCCGGCTTCGTCGCGCATTTCCGCCAGGTTCTTCGGCATGTCGCTGTATTCGATTATGTTCAGCCTGCCGTTCACGATGCAGAAATTCCCGAGCTTCTCGAACGGTCCGGTCTTCGCGAGCATCCTGCCGCTCATGTCCGACTTCTCGACGAAGTGCAGCCCGATGAAGAGCGGATCCGCGACGCTCACAAGCGGATTGTCGACCTGGAAATATGATATGTATTCAATACCGAGCTTCCTCATCTGCGCGATGGATCCGGAAAGCTTCAGCGCAAGAAGGGTCCCGCCATGGCCGTTCGGAGAGAGGCACAGCGAATCCTTCGCCTCCATCAGCACCTTTCCGTCCATACCGATCGCGGGCATCGTGCCCTGCGCGAAGAAATGCACGAACGCCGGCTTGATCCCGAAGAAGTTGTTCTTCTGGAAGAACTCCCTGGTCTGCGAATCGTTCGTCTGGCTTGTCATAATGAACCAGTGCATCGGACAGTCATACTTGTTTCCGGTCCTGATTATCTTCTCAGCGAAATACTGGAAAAGAGTCTTGTCCTTGACAGGGCTTATCTTGAAAGTCCCCTTCGGCCCGTCGTATCCCAGCCGCGTGCCCTGTCCGCCCGCGACTGTCAGCGCGGCGACCTTCCCCTTCTTCAGAAGCTCTACGCCCCTCCTCTTCGCAGTCCTGTAGAATTCCTTCCTGTCGTCGCTGTCGGACTCGGCGGGAAAATAAGGAGCCGGGGAGATGTCGGGCGGAATGACCGTCTCCGGATGGTTCAGGACGTACGAGTTGACAAGCATGTCCAGATCCTGCCAGTTGATCTCCCTCAGCTGGGAGAGGATCTTCTCCTTCTGCCTGAGGTTCATCTCGCCGAAAAATCTGAGCAGGTGCTCCTGTCCAACGCCCTTCAGGACGTTTATCATCGAGTCATCCATCATCATCTCCAGAATTTATGATTAATTTAAATAAAAAGCGTTCATGAAGTTCATTTCGCGTCTTCCTTCTTCCCCTCCACTTTCAACGGGATAGGCTGTTTTGACAGGAAATCAGCTATGCCCGAGATCGGGTTCTGCTTTTCCGAAGCGGCCTTCTGGTATGAGACTTTCGCCTTTACCGCGGACCTGTCCTTCCTATATCTCTCCGCCAGCATCAGGTTGAAAAAAGCCTCGTCGTCGGGATGTATCTTGTCGAAATTCTTCCTCGCGTCGTCCGCAGAAAGCTTGCCGTTCCAAAGCTGCGGAAGAATCGCATACATGGCATCCTTCCTGTCCTTGTTCTTAGCCGCCAGCGCATCCATGCCCTCCTGCCATCCCGGCTTGTCGCCGCGCCACAGGATGAAAAGCTTCCAGAAGTCAGGGAACTCGTCCGGGGGTACCGTCATGCGCAGGACCTCGTTGGTCCTCCCTTTGGAAAGGAGATAGAACTCATGGTATTTCCTGCCCGACTTCGGATAGGGCTCGGCGAAATCGTCGTCTGTCGGCTTCCCGTAGATCAGCTTATATCTCATTGTCTGCGCCTTGAGTTCGTCGGCGCATCTGGGATTCTCCTTTAGCACCTCGATATATTTCGCGGCCTTTTCCGGTGCAGGAAGCCTGAATGACAGGTTCAGAAGTTCAACTGCCCGGTCTTCGGCGGAAAAGTCCTGCCCCTCCAGGAACTTCTCATAGCTGGCGATCGCCTCATCACCTTTTCCATTCCTCAGCCTGGCAAATGCCAATTGCTGCTGGACATCCTTGTCGCCGGGCTTGAGCCTGGCGCACTCGCCATAGGCTGTTTCAGCGCCCTGGAAATCCCGCTTGAGAGTGTAGAAATATGCGAGATCATAGAAAGCCTCGAAGAAGGCCGGATTGAGATCCACCACCTTCTTAAGTATTGATACGGCCTCGTCGGGCATGGTCCCGAGCGACTTGGCGTAGAAATATCCTGCGACATAGTCGGAGCTCTTGGAAATCCACCATTCTGAAAATGTATCCAGCGCAAGCTTGGCCTGGCCGTTGTCCATCATCGTCTCGAACATCTCCCTGTGCAGGAAGAAGTCCTTCGGGAAGAGGTCAATCGCCTTCTTGTATTCCGTCTTGAACTTCACCTGGTTCCCGCAGTTTACAAGCATCTTCAGGAAACTCTGGATCTGGTCGGGCTTGAGATCCCCCAGGTTGATCTTGTCGAGCTGCTTCGAGGCGTCGTCCTTCTTGCCGGTCTGCGTCAGGAGCTCCGCAAGATACATTATGGCGATGCTCTTGACCTTCTCGTCGATCACGGTCAGCGCCTGGTTCATGAGATCTATCCTCTCCTGCGGCTTGTCCATGAGCGCCGCCGCAGACATGAAGCAGTCAAGGTCGCGGAACTTTTTCGACGCATAGGCATACAGTTCCCTGGCCTGTTCCTTGTCCTGCTTCTTCAGCAGGATAGAGCAGTAGAGCTTGAGGTTGTCGAGAGAGAGGTCGGTCTTGCTTATCTTCTTGAATTCCGCGGCAGCCTTGTCGAACTGTCCAGCCGCATTATATGCAAGCGCAAGCTGGTTTCCCAGCGCCAGATCCGACGGAAAAAGCACCCTGGCCTTCTCCAGGAACTTGACCGACTCATCCTTATTGCCTTTCGCGGCCAGGATCCTGGACGCCTTTAGGAATGGCTGCGGATTCTCCTTCCAGCCGCCGTCGATGCATTTCTGGTAGCCCTTGAGCGCATCGTCGTCCTGCTTGAGCCCCTCACAGCATTCCGCCTCACCATAAAGCAGGACCAGCTCCTTGTCCTTCCAGCTCTCGGTGAGCAGGGACTGGTACAGCTTGAGCGCATCCTTGAACTTGGAGTCCTTCAGCGCCGCTGCCGCTTCGGCAAGCTTCTTCTCAAGCGCGGCTATCCTCTTAGCCTCCTCTTCCGCCTTCGGATCCGCCTTGCCAGGCTTCGCTCCGGGCGCAGGCTTCACAGCGCCGGCCGCAGATGCCGCAGGCTTGGGCTTCATAAGGACAAATGCGACCGCACCGGCCGAAACCACGGCTGCAAGCACCGCACCGGCAATGATCAGCATCTTGAAATTCAATTTGAACTTGAAGCTGAACTTCTTCTTTATGGCGATACTGTCCCATTTCCCCTGGGGCTGGGCCTGATCCTGGGAATATGAAGGCTCCGGTTCGGCTCCGGCGCCCTGAGGCTGGCCTCCCTGCTCCTTCTGCGCCGACTCATATGAAGCGCGGTGCTCTTCCTTGGGCTTCTCCTGCTTGCTGCGGTCGAACGAGAAAACCCCCTTCTTCTTCTCAAGCTCCTGCTTGCCAAGCACAGGGATGTCGGTAAACGTGAAATCCTCCCCCTTGGAGTCGCCTCCAATCTTGCTGGGAGTGTTGTCAAAAGAGAATCCCGAATCTTTCTTTTCCTGGCTCATGCATCCGTCCGCTTACAAGTTTGACGGCAACCTTTAATTCCTTATGCTGAAACAATATACCATGCTTTCAGTCCTTTCCTCTAAATTTCCTTCATAAATTTGCAAAATTTACTTGCAGGGCTATTATTATGGGCGCCGACTGGAAAATGTACATTATTGCTTGTTCATTATAAGGTTGGCACAATGGATCAACATAAGAAATCACTTTAAAAAAATAAGGAAGACGACAATGACGAAAAGAGATTTTGTAGTGAAGATCGCCCAGGAGACCGGACTGACCCAGAACCAGGTCGCAGCAGTTGTCCAGAAAACCCTCGACTATATTTCCGACGAGCTCGCAGGCGCACGAAACATCGAACTCAGGAACTTCGGCATATTCGAAGTCAAGATCCGCAAGAGCCGCAAGGGACGCAATCCCAACAAGCCCGAGAACGAAGTCGTCATCCCTGAAAGGGTCGTCGTCAAGTTCCGCCCCGGCAAAGAGCTCAAGGACCGCGTCGAGCAGATCAAGCCTGCCAAGATCAAGTAACATATCATGAGCAAGTTCTCCCCTCCTCCAGGGACTTCGGACATCATGCCCGAAGAGATTTCTTGCTGGCACAACCTAGAAGACACCGCCAGGAGGATCTTCCCTCTCTACGGCTATCTGGAAATGCGCACGCCCGTCTTCGAATATACCGAGGTCTTCAAACGGGGGATCGGCGACGAGACGGAAGTCGTACAGAAGGAAATGTATACCTTCGAGGACCGCGGAGGAAGAAGCCTTACGCTCCGCCCCGAGGGCACCGCCGGAATCATGCGCTCCCTCGCAGGCACCGACGTGATGAACGGCAACGAGAAGAGGGTCTACTATATCGGCCCCATGTTCAGGGGTGAACGCCCGGCCGCCGGAAGGAGAAGGCAGTTCCACCAGATCGGCGCGGAGAACGCGGGCAGAGTCTCGCCCGAGCTCGACGCCGAATCTATCGCCCTGCTGCTCCACTACCTCGACTCCCTCGGCATCACAGGCTACAAGCTCCTCCTCAACACAAGAGCCTCGCGCGAAGACCGCAGACCCGCCGAGGACTCCCTCCGCGCACATTTCACAGCCCATATATCCGCCATGTGCCAGGACTGCAAGAACAGGCTCGAGCGTAACGTGTGGCGCATCCTTGACTGCAAACAGGAGCAGTGCCGCGACGCAATCTCAAAGACACCTGACATCGCCTCCCTCTTCGGCGAACCCAGCAGGAAATATTTCGAGAAGGTCTGCGCCTCGCTGACCGCAATGCAGATCCCGTTCGAGGTCGATTCGAAACTCGTCAGGGGCCTCGATTATTATGTCCACACTGTATTTGAAGTAACACATCCCGGACTCGGCGCGCAGAACGCGATCGCAGGCGGCGGACGCTACGAGATATTCGCACCTGAAAGCGACAAGGCCATAGTCGGCGTCGGATTCGCTGCAGGTCTCGAACGCCTGATCATGGCCCAGCAGGCGCTGAATGTGAAACAGGTCCAGGAAAACTACGCGCCGCTCGTGTTCCTCATCGGACTAGGTGAAAATGCCAGGAACAGCAATCTCCTGCTCGCCTCGCAGCTGAGGAAGGCCGGCATATCCACCATGGCGGAAGTAGAGGAGAAAAGCATGAAGGCATGCATGCGCGCCGCCAACCGCTTCAATGCGAAGTTCGCAGCCATCCGCGGCGACAACGAGCTCGCAAAAGGCACCCTCGTCCTCAAGAACATGGCCGACGGCTCGCAGAACGAGATCGCAGCCGATGCCCTCCTTGCACACCTTCAGACATTGGGAAAATAACACTTCTCCTATACTGTCCGGTATCGCACTCCACCAGGCATGACTGCTGGAAATCCATGTATCTGGACGGAATGAATCCCGTCTTTAAAGGCGGCAATAAATTGCCGCACTCCAAGGATTCGCTCCGCTCATCTGCAATCACCTGGCACAGTCATCTTTTGCCGGATTGATTAAGAATGAGACAGCTGCACCGAGAATAATGCTTGCGACATGGACGCTGTTGGCAATATTCATAATTTTCATGGCTGTCAGACAGAAACAAGTCACAAAGCCCGCCGCCAATATCACATGAATAAAAATTGATATCCTCATCCTCTTCTGCAGGAACTGCGCTGAAAGCAGAATCCCCCAGAAAGTATAAATCACCCCTGAAATTCCAACTCCATGATTATGAAAGACAATATAATAGTATGAGACCGGAAGGACAGCTCCCAGCAGCCAGATCATGCAGAACTTGACTTTCCCGTAATGTTTTTCAATCAAAAGCCCAGTGAGCAGCAATGTCAATATATTGAATGACAAGTGCAGTAAATTGATATGGAACAATGTGTTTGTAATTATCCCGTAGTAAGCACCGCCAGCAACCTGATTATAGGTTCTGTATCCCAGAAGATGAATAAGGCGATACTGCTCTTCCGGTGCCGCACTTGAAGCCGCGGAAACACTGTAGTACACAATAATAACACATACACAAAGATAGGTCAGAACGCCTTCGAACAGACGTGATGCCAAATTGCTGACATTAGGCACTGTTCCAGAATTCATAGCTGCCTGTCCAGTTGCTGCGGTCCTCTTAGCGTGTTTGGGAAATCAATGATTCAGAATTGCTTTGAAATTCGGAATTCTGAATTCAGTGTTCGATATTCAACTGTCCATAAATCCGCGCCAGCGGATTTATTTCCAGTCCTTCTGGCGGTAGTCCTTGTAGTATTCCCTGCCGATCCCGACCACCTTGTCCTTCTCAAAAACTATCGGGAGGCATTCGTCGCTGGTGACATTCCCATCGCTCCATTGCGGATAGGCATAGTAGAAAAGCACATTGGGCCTGCAGTATTTCTGATCTTTGACAGGCTCTCCCATTATGGCGATGACCTCGTCCTGGGTCATGCCGAGTTTAATGTTTTCCGCCTTCTCGCGGGTACGCGAGGCCTCGCAGGAAGCCAGCATCACCATCAGCAGCAGGGCGAAGCCCAGGAATATCATTCTCTGCATATCGTCATTATCCTTTCTCTTCGCGCCTTTGCGTTAACCGCTAAAATCCGAATTCCGGCTGGGCAATACCCCAGTCATCTTCTTCTTTCCTTGGATTTTTCACTTTTTTTTCCGGAATGTCTTTTTTTTTAGAGTCCGGCTTCCTGCCGGATTCTGCGTCATGGACTTCCTTCTTCGCCGCCTTATGTTCCTTCTCCACGGGTTTCCGGGATTCCTTTGTCTCTTTCGCCTTGGCGGGCTTTTCCGGTTTACTCGTTTTTCCCTTTTTGCCCTTCTTCCCTTCAGGCTCTTCCGCCTCCAGTTCAAGGTCCTCCCCGTCATCCTTTGATTTCGACGGCCTGGACTTCTCGGCATCCTTCTTCGAATGCTTCTCATCCGCCTTGGGCTTCTCTTCCTTTTCCAGCTCCTTTTTGGCGGGGACCTTACCCTTCACTTGATCATCGTCATCCAGATTGAGCAGGAGCTTTTCAGGCTCCTTGCCGGAATCCGATGTCAGCGGAGGCTGGATCAAATCCACAGCTGGTGCGGCAGGTGCAGTGATTTCACTTTCTCCTTCAGGTCCGGGCTGGATTATGTTGCCCTGTCCGTCGGAAACTCCTAGGAAACGGTAGTCGATGATCTTCTTCTTCTCTATTATAAAGCCTTTCGCCTTCGGCGTCCTCATCCCGACCTGGCTGAAATCCAGATTGCAGCTCTTCTGCTTCTGGTGGGGCTTGGGCTCGAACACGCATTCATACACGTAGTTCGGCCTCGTGTTTATCAGATCGATCTTGGAGCCGTCAGGCGCAATGTTGTATTCCTTGTCAGTGATGAACCCGCCTATCGCAGTCCTCTTCGCATAGCTGAAATCCGTCTTCTTGTCCTTGTAGACCAGGTTGAATACCAGGTTCTTGTCGAACTTGCAGAAATATACGAGCCGTCCCACGAAAGCCTTGTCGGGGATGTTGATGACCTTGTACTTGCCGTTCCTCTCGATGCAGAGCAGGCGGTCGTACTCGTTGCAGGTCACCGTGTCATCGCTCTTGACAGACGTTCCGACAAACCCGTTCTTCCTGTCCCAGCCGACCTTGATGTTGTTGAGGGCGACCTCGCGGACATCTATCTTCTCGAACTTCTCTATCTCGGTATGCCTCGGGAACTGCTTGCCGTATTTGTCGATCAGCCCCTGGAGATATTTGACGGCGTACGCCTTCAGACGCTTGAGGTTCTTCTGGACCTCCTCGATCTGGAGGACGATGTCGTCGATGTCCTTCTTGTTCTTGTTCATGTCGAACAGGGAGATCCTGCGGATCGGGATGGCGAGGAGCTTTTCGATGTCGGCATCCACCACGTCGCGCTTGAGCATTTTGCGGAAAGGCTTCAGCCCCTCATGGACTTCCTGGAGCACCTTCTCGTATGTCTCGCACTTCTCGATGCGCTTGTATATCCTGTTCTCGATGAAAATCTGCGCCAGGGTCTTGTCGTGGAACGCATCGTTCAGGTTGCCGAGTTCGATCTCAAGCTCCCTCTTAAGATACTGGAGAAGCTTGTCGGTGTTCCTCTGCAGCACCTCCGGGATGGTCATCTTGACCGGTTTGTTGTCGGCGATTACTATGAGGCTTGTCGAAACTGATACGGAACAGTCGGTATATGCATAGAGCGCATTAAGAGCCTTGTCAGGATCATAGCCTCTCGCAGGAGTTATCTCGATCTCCAGTTTTTTCCCGGTATAATCGTTGATGGACGAGATCTTGATCTTGTTCCTGCGGGCCGCATTCTCGATCGAGGCGATCAGCTTCTCCGTAGTAGTCACAGCCGGAATCTCGCGGATTATCAGCTTGCGCCCCGCCTTCTCGATCTTCGCACGGAGCACGATCTTGCCGTTGCCCTGCTCATAGTCGGAGACGTCCATCAGCCCGCCCTGGATGAAGTCCGGATAGATCCTGAATCTTCCGCCCTCCAGTATCTTTATCTGGGCTTCGAGCAGCTCCTTGAAGTTGTGCGACATTATCTTGGTCGACATTCCGACCGCGATTCCGTCAGCGCCCATCATGAGGAGCGCCGGAACCTTTACCGGCA
>CAZDNQ010000023.1:0-17294 GCA_964506605.1 uncultured Victivallis sp.
GCCGCCCATGGCCTGGATACCATACCGAGTATTTTGATGTAGATGTCAGGCATTGAGGATGCACCTTTAGAAGCTTCTCCTCCTAGTACGAGAAGACGATTGACGGGAAATGCCTTCAGCTAGGCCTTACTTGTCGGCTCCCCCGACTTTGTATCATCACTCGTTGAAAAGCGCATTGGGGCAAATATATTCAATAGAGACGAAGGAGTATCCTATTTATAGCTTAAAATCAAAATTTAGGCCTGAAATTTCATCATAAGTACTCTTTTTACTAATAATTTATATGCTAGTACGTTATACAGATTAGCCAGCCCCGGGCAGGGGATAAGAAGCACAATTTGTTGAGAAAAACGGACATGATAAATGTAAATGCGCTTTCGGTCTGAAACCTTAATTTAATAACAAGGAAAAGATTTATGAAGAAAATGCTTATATTTATCATTTCAGGTTTTATAACAGGACCAATATTTTTAATTTTATATTCCTGTGTTATTAAGACTTTTCCAGATGACGCACATCGCTTATTTTCCTTGCCACTAGTATATCTGTTTGACCCTATTCAAAAATTTGTTGTACACTACTTTGGTGAGGCGATAGGTCTTTTATGCATAGTCTTTATTATAGTAAGTGGTATTTACGGTGTTGTGCTATCACTTGTAATTTATTTTTTTTCACAGATATGTTCTAAGATATTTTTCCCCGCCCCCCATCCAGCCCCCGATGACAAGGCGAAGTGAGGGGCCGATATGGCGTGTGGATAAGGGGCAATGAAGTCAATATCGTTCTAACTATGGTTTCCCATAGGTTCATCGTCAGCCATATCAAATCACCTGCAATTCGGGGGCGGGCCAGATAATAAATATGCAATATATTCATTGGCAGGGTGATACATGTGCCCTGCTCGTTAACATCCCCCGTTAAAAACATTTTTATGCTTTAATACTGCTTGTAAGCCATTTTATTTATCCTCCAAACAATACTGCTTTACTGCTGAAATAGCGTTGCGCTACACCGCATAATCATGGGGATTGTGCGGCTACAGCGAACTCCAGGGATTGCATTAAGGTATAAGTTAGTATTATTCAGACACGTCCATCAGATCTTCCATTTGATCTCGACGGCCTTTTTCTCCTTGGAACTCCTGTTCATGTGCGAGATGAGCTCGTCGACATCATATCCGGTGAGGCGTGACTGTGAACCTTGTCTGCCCTTGGATATGTTCTCGCAGAAGAATGCCATTTCACGGTCGAATGGTGAGACTGGGGCGAACCTGTATTCGGTTGAATTCCCAGTTGCGTTGTCGTAGTGGACCATGAGGGATCCCTTGATGTCCCCCTTGTCCCACATCGGGCTGTAGATGTTGATCCTTCCCTTTGTGCCTGTGATCTCGATCGTCTCATCCCATCCGTCACGGAGAAAACCAATCTTGTCCAGCGAATGCATCAGCGTTTCGTAATGGACGATTCCGTTTTCCGTCTCAAGGAGCGCGGCCGCCTGCAGATCATAGTCCCTGTCTCCGGGTATGTGCAGCGACGCATAGAGGCGCGTGGGCCTTCCGAGCAGGAAGCAGACGAGATCAAGGATGTGGCTGCCGCCGCAGACCAGCACTCCACCGCCGACATTCTCCACCAGCTTGGATCTTCCTCCGGGAGGGGTATGGCATGCGCCATCCTTTGGGTTCTCGCTCCACATGTCGCCCCATGGCTGGAACGCGCGTATGTTTGTCGAGAGGATGCGTCCGACGGAAGGCAGCATCTCCTTCGCCTTTTCAACTGCAGGAAGGAAGCGCTTCATGTATGAGGTGTAGAAGATCGTCCCCGCCTTCTCAGCCGTGCGGACTATCTCATAGGAGTCGTCGGCGTTCACCGCCAGCGTCTTTTCGCATATGACGGCCTTGCCTGCGCCTATTGCCGCAAGGCACATCTCCTTGTGAACCGTCGAGAAGGATGTGATGTTGACGAGCTTGACCTCCGGATCCCTCAATATCTCCTTGTAGTCGGCTGTGTATTTGGCGTTGAACTTGTCCATCCAGGGCTTTGCAGCCTCCTGCCTTAGATCGCAGACCCACTTGATCCTGACGCCGGCCTTTTCCAGCCCTGAGAAATGAAATCTTGAAATAGAACCGCATCCGATAACTGCCGCTGTAACCTTCATGATATGCCTCTTTTACTATGGTTAATTTCTGACTGTGATTACAACCTTGACCGCCTCAGGATCATTGGTGGCGATCTTCATCCCTTCATCCAGCCTTTCAAGCGGGAATGTGTGGGAGATGATCCTCTTCCCGTCGACGATGCCTTTTTCCAGATATTCGACCGCCATAGGGCCGAACATCGCCGGGGAGGCGAATGATGCGCGGAGTTGGAGCTTCTTGAAATGGAATGCATTTCCGTCAAGGGTTATTTTCTCCTTCGCCCCGAAACCGAGTCCGATGAAAGTTATGATCCCGCCCTTGCATGCGATCTTCGCAGCGGCGCCGATGGTGTCCGGAGATGAAGTGACCATTATGCGGTCGATTTCGCAGCCGAAATCATACTTTTCCAGTTCGTCGGGATCTATGATGGCGTCCGCGCCCCAGTCGAGTGCGATCTGGCAGCGGACCTTGCGCCTCTTCCGCTGGCAGACGATTATCTTCCTCGCCCCCTGCCGCTTCGCCAGCGCGACAGCCATGAGCCCGATCGGGCCGGCTCCCATCAGCAGCACGTTGGAATTGATGCCGATGTCGGTGAGCCGGACCATGTCGATGGAGACGCCCAGCGGCTCCTGCAGCGAAGCCACCTCCGCGGAAATCCCCTTGAATGGCACTGCGCTGATCGCCGGAGCAACTATCTCCTGTGCGAACCCAAGCTCCATGTCCCTGAAGATGCTCCTGACATCCGTGCACAGCTCCTGCTGGCCGTTCTTGCAACGGCTGCAGTGGCCGCATGCCGTAGACGAATCGATGGCTACGGTCTGCCCGACCTTCAGGTTCCTCACCGCCGAACCAAGCTCGGTTATCGTCCCGGCCATCTCATGCCCGAAACGCGATTCATTCTTGTCAGAGGGATTGACATGGAGGTCTGTCCCGCAGATCCCGCATGCATCGACCTTCACCTTTATCTCGTCCGCTCCTGGCTTGCGTACAGACACGTCCTTGAATCTTATTCCATCCGGCCCTTTGAATGCTGCTTTCATAGATGCTCCTTTGTTTTTGTGATATTCAAAATAATGCTATTGCAATATTTGCGCTATGGACAAAATTATCAATAAACATGGACTATTATGACATGGAAGTAAGTATTGAACATCTTTCGCTGTTGAAGGATTCCCTGTGGGCAGGCTTTCCTGGACAGAAGCGCTCGGTATCCATTTCGCCGATTTATGTCGAGCGTTTCCGTGGACAGAGGACAAGGGTTCCGACGGGATTCCACAAGTTCTGGGAGTTTGTGTGTGTCATCAGCGGTGAAGGCAGGCTGACCCTTGATGGGGGTGACTATCTGTCCATGGTGGATAACCGTGTGTTCCTCCTTCCTCCCGGCACGCTGCATGCCGAATATTCCGAACAGAAGACGGAAATCATATGGGTCGGCTGCAAGGGCGCCCTCTTCAATGGACTACCTGAACGTGGTGTCATGCATGTCACGTACCCGGAACTCGCGGGAAAATTCCTGGAGCTATGGAAGCTTTCAAGCAGGGGCTATGGAAACATCGGAATGGAACTCGACGGCAAATGCCTTGAAATACTCGGCTGT
The DNA here is from genome assembly GCA_964506605.1 of uncultured Victivallis sp. Taxonomy (GTDB): domain Bacteria; phylum Verrucomicrobiota; class Lentisphaeria; order Victivallales; family GWF2-50-93; genus GWF2-50-93. The sequence continues at coordinate 3,732 of CAZDNQ010000023.1, forward strand.
TTTCGGAGGATGTCTGTGGAGGGCGAGGGGCAGGCGTACCGGGACATTGTCGACAAGGCGGTCACCCATATCAATGAACATTTCGCCGAAGACATAGACATCGCGGAGCTCGCCGCCAGATTCAACTGCAGCGAAGGGCATTTCTACCGGCTCTTCAGGAAGAGGATTGGCATGACGCCTGTCTCCTACATTTCAAAGATCAGGATCCAGAACGCCGTACAGTGGCTGAAACGTTCCGACCTTGCGATATCCGAGATAGCCAGCCTCGTGGGATACCATGATCAATTCTATTTCAGCAGGGTTTTCAGAAAAGTCTGCGGCTCCAGCCCCAAGTCATTCCGTGGAAAATAGAATTGGAAATATTGATTTCCATGGAATCCGATGTAGGCTGGTATCGTTTAAATACATGGGGGGCTTAATATGGCTGAGATGATTCTTCTATTCCTGTTTGCATCACTTTTCTTCTGGCTCTGGATGATCGTTGACTGCACCTATCACGAGCGTGAATCCGACAAGTCCATCTGGCTTGTCATCATATTTATGACTGTCATGGTAGGAGCGCTCGCATATCTTATCCTCAGATACCGCGCCAATAGGCAGAACATTGTGATTCAGGTGGACAGCGAACCGGAAACCTGATCAGCATCCGAACTTGTACTGCCTGGACCAGCTTGCAGAGCAGCCTGTTTTGATTTCCGCCCGGAAGAAGGTTTCAGGGCATACTGCAGTCGTGTCCGCATAAAACGCGAACCGCGCAAGATCAAAATCCCCTCTTGAGCTTACCGAGCGCCCGGTGCTTGAATGTTTCAGGATGAAGCTGTTCTTTTCCGAAGACGACGGACTGTCCGACGGGAAGTAGACCGGCTTTGTTATTTTCCCGGTAATGCCTATGCTCTTCCCGGACGACCTGAGGCCCGGAGGAATCTCCCCGCTTGTCTTGAACTGGTGTTCGAGCATGTATGACTTATCGACAGCTCCGCCGCCTGGATTGAACCAGTTGTGGTTGTACTGTTCAGCGACGAAGGCGTGCCTGCCAGTGTTTTCGAGGAGATAGCTGATTGTGACAGTCTTTTCTTCCGGTTCTATCCTGATCAACTTGCGGTAATCGTATGCCCAGCCGTTTCCAGTCCTGCACATCTGCTTCAGCTCGAGCTCGTTTTTCTTCCGGCGGATTGACACCGGGGCGCTCTTCCTGACTGCATAATGATGGAAGAAAAGATATATGCTGTCATCGGGGCGGACAAGTTCGCCCACCCCTATCTTCATGAAGCTCTCTCCGGGCTTTGCCTCGTCGAAGCCCGGAGGGGAATGGGGCGCCTGTATGTTGAACTCGTCTATCAGTCCTTCCCTTGCGCAGAATTCCACTCCGTCAATCCTGATGTTCGTAATTGCTCCGAGCGTGTCGAAGCGAGGACCATATTCACCCATGCATTTTGTCATCGGTGACGCCACTGTCACCTTGAACGCATCTGTTCCCATTCTTATGATCATAGCAATTGCCGTTCTCTTTATTGACTTGCTTCGTAATTCGATATTCCGTGTTCGATATTGGACATTCAGCTCTATTTGGATTTCATCCGATAGATGCCCGGCGCCACGTTCCGGAAACTGCCATCCTTCGTGCGGCGGAAGACGGTGCCGTCGGTCTCCTCCTTTATCTCGGAGATCTTGTTCCAAGGTGCAGGGAGCTCGAACCTGGAGTAGATGCCTTCGCCCTTCAAGTCCGGCACAACAAGCAGGTTCTCCGACTTCATTACTGCAAGATCGCCGGGGAAGGGGATGAATGTGCTGCGGCCGCCTTTCTCCCTGAGCAGTTTCGCCATGTATTTGTTCTTCGCCGATGAGCCGGGCCTGCGCAGGGATGTCATGAAACCAGAGGCCGCCGAGAAATTGGGGCCCTGGTCGAGGACGATGCGCTTGCCCGGATACTGGTTCAGCTTGAGGAGGTAGTCGCGCGGCCCCATGCCATCGATGGCCCGTATGGGATTGTGGTTGATGGAAACAAGATCGTTCGCTGCGTCGAAAGTCGTGCCTTCCCCGAAGACGATCCCATCGGGATCGAGCTCCTTCACATACGAGGCGATCTCATCTATGAACTTTATCGCCATCCTGTTCGTGTCGCCGGGATAGTTCATGAAGTCCCTCTTCCTGAAATCAGGAGGGAACGCCCATCCGAGGCAGTCGAGGAAGAATCCCTTGACGCCGCATTCCTTCATGTAGAAGCGGATCCATTTCTTCGTGTATTCGATATAGCCCGGATGTCCGGGATTGATATGGCAGAGGTGCGGTGTCTCCTCCGTGCCCCAGGATGCGCAGTATCTTCCGTCGATACCCCTGATGAACCAGTCGTCGCTGATGTCGGGTCCGCCCCTGTGCATGAGGCCGCTGTGGCTGAGCCATACAAGCATAGGCACTCCTTTTCCTGTGATTCGCCTGCACATGTTCCTGAACTCATCGATGGTTCCATGGTTCGGATCAGGTTCATATCCGAGCGGAGTCGTCCCGCTCTTGATCGGCCTGTTCGTCACCAGGCTGTAGCTGATGCCGGTATATTCCCCGGTGGCAAGCTCCTTCTCCCAGTGGTCGGCCTGTTCACCCCATGTAGGCTGGTTGTTCCACGCAAGCCCGCCGCCCCAGAGCGTCCTATATACCCAGTCCGGCGTCTCCCTATAATGGAATTTAACGTAGTCTGACATGAAATCCCACATCTCGGCCGAAGTATGGCCGTAATAGATCTTTATCTCGGGGATGGTGAGCGCTTCGCCGGGACCGAGCGGTGCGTGGAGGGTGTAGTCGTATGCGACTCCTCTTCCGGCGTCTGCGATGTTGAGTATGTATCCGAGCTGAGGGCGCCTGCAGGTGATGGCGAGCCAGTGTCCTGTCCTGGCATTGTAGTAGACTCCGCCGTGGATCACCATCACTCCGGGATATATCCTGCGCCAGACATTCCGCATGAAGTTCTTGCACTTCTCCGGAGTGTCATGTTCGTAGCCGACATGGCCGTATTCGTCGTCCGGGCCGGATGAATGCGATGAAGGGAATATCATCCTTGTGTCATCGCCCCAGAAATTCCAGTTCCATGCTGGAAGTGTGATGCTGTCTACATGGAGAGGGGCCTCGATAACCGGTCCGCCGGGTCCGGGGCAGGGGAGATCTGTCTGTTCGGCCTGCGCCCTGTGTATGTGGTAGTGAATGCCGAAGCATTTATGTTTCATGCCGCTGCGGAACCCCATCGACCTGTGCACCACGAGTCCCCATCCTGAGAAATGGTCGACGAACGATTCGCCCTTCATGCGGAAATCGCCGGGATCGGTGTTGGGATGCCTGTCGTTTGGAGACGCCCGGAGCTTCAGGGGATGTCCGTTGACCTTCAGTTCGCTTGGATTCGGGTTCGCGGTGTCGAGAAGCTCCTTCCCGAACAGCTTGACAGAAGTTACGGCGCCTTTTTTGTCGCATTCAAATTTGAAATCATCTTTCATAGTTCTCTCCTGCTGTGATTTGGCTTTTATCTCATGATGGTCCACGTAATTCACGGGGACTTGATAATTCAAAACATTAATTAATCTTCATTTCGCTTTTGCCGGCAGTACGGGAGGACTGCCAGTCTGTTTGCCTGTATCCGTCTCCGGCCCTGAATATTTATAGGATGCATAGAATTGTCCCAGATTAGTCAGGGAACCGTCTTCTCTGAATAGTGCCGATGGCCCGAGGGCCTTGTCGTTCTCGCCGGCGGAAAACCATGCATAACGTTCAACGAAATCCAGCTTGTCCAGTTCAGGCAGGACTGCTTTCATGAACTGCAGCACCTCTTCCGGGGAATATTTGTTGTCCTTGCGGTTTTCCGCCTTCCAGTCGGCCGTGGCGAATTCGGTGATCCATATTGGCTTGCCATACATCTTATGGATTTCCCTGATGTAGTTGACAAGGCTTTCCACGTTAGTTGAACCATACCAATGAACACAGATGAAGTCGACCTTGTAGTTCCTTGTTGCAGCTTCCTTCATGAATTCCTGCATCCATTCCTTGTCGGCATGCACGGCTGCCGGGCTTCCAAGCCTCAGACCTGTCTTCATCAGCAGCGGCCATGCCTCCAGCGCCTGGGAGACAGTCATGTTCGCCTGTTTTTTTCCGTCCGGCTCATTGAACCCCAGAAGGTGTTTTTGAGAATCATTCGGCTTTGCGGCAGTTAATTCCTCGAGCTGGCCAAGGGCCTTGCTGTCCTTTCCGGGATATCCCCAGACCATAGGTACAAACTCCACGCCCTCCACTTCTTTTTCCGGCAGTGCCGCACCCCAGGAATAATGCCAGCTTGCACCTAGGGCTTTAACCATCGCCTTCCAGGTGTCCTTGTTCTTTTTCGTCGAAAGGCATATCCCCTTTTTGGGATTGTTGAGGATGTCGCGGGGCCCGTCCTGGGCCATGACGGCAATTGAGAAAAACAATCCCAGGACCGCAGACATTGCTCCCATTGAAAAACTTTTCATTTCCGTGCACCTTTTCTGTCCTTGCCTAAAAACATCTGAAAAAAATAAATTATCCGCTTGACTATGTTATCAATACAGGTAAAATAATTACAGAAATCACAAATGCAATAGTGTATCATTATGATTTGTGCAAAAAAATCAAACATGCCGGGGCGGCCTGCAGACAGGCGGAACGAGATAGTGGATTTCATCCATGGCAATATCATTTCCGGCAGATACAAGCCCGGAACGCGCCTTCCAATAAGGCGGAACCTCCAGATGAAATTCAATTCCAGCATGGCAACCGTCCAGCAGGCCATAGACAGGCTTGTCACCGATGGCTTTATTGAATCAAGAGGGGTTGGAGGGACTTTCGTTTCTGCAAATCCGCCGCATCTGAACCAGTTTGCCGTAGTCATCTCCGCGGAAAGGCTTGACGATTCCACTCCGCTTTTCTGGAAGACGATGGTGGATGCGTTCTCCAATATGGGGCAGGATCCGCGCATGAAGGTGAAGATCTGCTACTGGCCCACCGAGCAGAACCTGACATCCGACGCCGTTGAGCTGATCCGGAACGTATCAAGGCGGAGCATAGCCGGAATGGTATTTGTCACACCTCCTCTCAACCATGAGATCGAGAAGATCCGTCTTATCAACGAGGGGGATGTGCCGTGCGCTGTTGCGCTGATGAAGGATGTCGCCGGTAAGTTCAATGCGGGAACGCTCGTGCTCGACGAGACATCATATATAAGGAAGAGCCTGGGGTATTTCATCAATAACGGCAGACGCAAGGTGGCCGTCATCACAAACCTCAGATATGACGACTGGTGGGGCAATTTTGAGAATGTCGCCAGGGAGATGGAGGTCGAGACAAGGCCATATTGGAAAATTACGGTGTCAAACGAGGCCCGTGGCGGGATTGCGAACATCGCAAACCTGCTGATGCAGCTGCCGAAGGACAAGCTTCCGGATGCGCTTCTCATCGCGGACGACAATCTTGCGAAGTCCGCGGCGGACGGGCTTGCCGCCTCAGGGAACAGCGCCGTTAAGAATCTCAGGATAATCTGCCACTGCAATTTTCCGTACAGGGTGCACACGCAGCTGCCGATGAAGTTCCTCGGATATGATTCCCGGGACGTGGCCAGGATATTCATGCGGATCCTGGAAAGACAGCGCAAGGGCGAGAAGGCGTTAAAGATAGTTGAGAATGTAACCCCGGTGTTCGACAACGAGATAGGAGGAGCGTTATGAAAACAATTGCCAATTGCCAATTGCCGATTGCCGATTTTAAGATAAAAGGTAAAATCGGAAATCGGAAATCGGAAATCGGAAATAAATTCACTTTGATCGAGCTTTTGGTCGTCATCGCGATCATCGCAATCCTTGCGGCGATGCTGCTGCCGGCGCTTAAGAACGCGAGGGACAGCGCGAAGAAGATCGCTTGTGCTGGCAACGTAAAGCAGATCTCGCTTGCGACAATAACCTATACGGTGGATTACAACGACATGCTTCCTCCCATCGGGGCATACAGCTACCTGACAATCGGACAGTTCACCTATGACGGCACCGGTGCCTTCTATTCGCTTTACGGAGACTATGCAGGTGGTAATCTGAAGGCGAATCCTGATGTCTATAAATGCGTCCGTTTCTTCACCTCCCAGGTTTTCATCTGCCCCTCGAATGTCAAGTTCAAGACAAACCCGATGGATCCAGGCGAATACAATTATGGCACCATCCCCTACATGATGTGCGCAGGTTCGGCGCTTGATCATCCGGTAACGATGGGCAAGCTTGCCAGCGCGGCAAACAAGCTTTTCGCCGAGAAGGTCGCCGCGCTATGGGCCGACAGATGCAACATGTACGACGGCGGAAACAACGGCGGGCTTGCATGGACCAACCACGAAACAAACAAATATCCGCCAAAGGGTGGCAACGTGGGCTCCTCCGACGGTTCAGTCCTATGGTATTCATACAGGATGGGCAATGACATCGACAGGGGGATTTCCGGTGAGTACGTCACCAACGGCAGCAATATAGGCACGCATATAGGTATTCCATCAAACGCCTGCTGGCCGCGCAATGACGGCGACGGGAACCTGACAACGACATTGAATCCTCTGGGTGGTGCGGTCGCAACCGGATTCACACCTTATTTCTGATGATTCCCTGGGGGCTTGTTCAAAATTGAAGGCAAAATTAAATATGGGGAGAGAAAATGAGAAATGCTTGGCTGAAAATTTTCTGGAAGGCGCTGGTCGTGCTTGCGATCTTCGCGCCGGGGGTGCTAATGGGTACGCAGACTGAGACAAGAGGGGTGCACGCGGTTCCCGCGGTGAAACCTGTCGTAATCGACGGAAATCTCGACGACTGGGATCTCTCCGGACAGTATCTCCAGTGCTACGATGTCGAGACCCTGAAGGATGTCTACAGCGGGACCATCGCCTACATGTATGATGCTGACAACTTCAATGTCGCCATCCACTGGAAGGATCCGATTCCAATGGGCAATTCTCACGATCCCCGCTTTGCCGCGAACAAGGGCTGGGCTGGCGACTGCATACAGATGCGCATAAAGACCGACAAGATCAGCCACGTGACCGCCTGGTATTACGCCGCGAAGAATGAACCTGCGATCCAGATCGATTACGGCAAGAGCCTGACTGATCCTTTTGGCGGCGGCAGCAAGCTGCTTCTGAGCAGCGACGGTTCGACGAAGCTGAGCGACGGGGCGGAGATGGCGTTCAAGAAGGACGCTGACGGCAAGGGATACGTGCAGGAGATCAAGATACCGTGGAGCCTCATCGCCGACAAGAAGTTCAAGGCCGGTGAAAAGCTCAATATCGGCGTCGAACTGCTATGGGGCGAGGCCGACTGGCCGGTGCACCGCTATGCCGACAACCTCATGGAAGGCACTAGCAGCCGCGAGTTTTTCTGGACAGCGCTGAAGAGCTGGGGCGAAGTCATCCTGGAGGAGAAAGGGAATCTCAAGCTTCCTGAACCTTCATGGATGAAGGCCACTGCAGCCGAAGAGGCGACAGGTCCTGTCGAAATCGCATATGAGCTTCCAAAGGATGCGAAAGTGACGCTGGCGATCGAAGACAAAGGGGGGAAACGCATACGCAATCTCGTGGCGGCCGCCCCGCGGAAGGCCGGAAAGAATATCGAGAAATGGGATGGCCTTGACGACGCCGGCAAGCCTGTTCCGGCGGGCGATTACAATTTCAAGGCGATCTATCATGACGGGATACATGTCAACTACGTAATGTCCTTCGCGAACCCTGGAAATCCGTCCTGGGACACTTCTGATGGGAGAGGGGCGTTCTACGGCGACCACACCGCTCCGCATGCCGCCGCCGCGGCCGGAGACTATGTCGCGCTGGCATGTCCGATGGGAGAAGGCGGAAAATATCTTATCGGTCTCAATCTGGACGGACAGAGGCTCTGGGGGCTTGCCAACCGCGTCGCGTTCGACGGTGGCCGCGCCTCCCTTGCGACCGATGGAAAGATCCTCTGGATATCCAATGAGGGAAAGGAAGCCACGATCTACCGAGTGGAAATAGCCACGGGGAAATATGCCCCATGGAAAAAGACGATGAAGGATGCGGCAGGCAATGATGCGCAGGTGCTGGATCTCCTGGTTTCAAACTTCAAGGTCAAGCAGGATGATTCGACAAAGCCGAAGGGTGCGGGCGGGGAAGGCAAGGCGTTCAAAGTGAATATGACAGCCATAGCCTTGAACAAAGGACTGCTGGCGGTCTGCCTGAACTGTGAGGATATCCTGAAGGTCGTAGATGCTGAAACCGGAGATGTAAAATCAGAGATCAAGGTGAAGGGCCCTGAGGCCGTTACGGCCTTCAATTACGGATGGATTGTATTGTCCGAAGGCAAGCTCGTGAAGGTAGGGGCCGACGGCAAAGTTGCGAACTTCGCAGACGGATCCTTTTCTGACGGCTATGGGCTGGCGACCGATTCCAAGGGAAATGTCTATCTTTCAGTAAGAGGGAAAGACCAGAACGTGAAAGTGTTTTCCCCTGATGGAAAGCTTGTCAGGGAAATCGGCAGGAAGGGCGGACGTCCGTTGAGCGGCGCTTTCATCGCGGATGCGATGCTCAGGCCAGGACAGATCGCGATCGACAGCAAGAACAGGCTCTGGGTGACGGAAGAGAACATGAATCCGAAACGTACGAGCATCTGGGATGCGGAGAGCGGGAAGCTGGTGAAGGATCTTGTCGGTACGGCGACTTATTCAGGTACCGGCGCTATCAATCCTTTTGACTCTACGATGGCGTTCTCTAATGACACCGTATACCGCATCGATCTTGGGAAAGGGACGTATGAGCCGGTCTATTCACTGGCCGCAAGCGAGGATCCTGCCGACATATTCCCCCTGCGGATTCATGACTACGTCACGAGCAAGATGGTCCAGCGCGACGGAAAGCTTTATGGGTTTACAGGAGGCTCGGCGCGCGGCGCATCCGAGGTGCAGTGCGTGCTATGGGACGGCAAGGCATGGAAATCCGTGGCGCATGTGGGCATTGTTCCGAAAGTGAACAAGCCGGAAGACCTGGTGGGCGAGTGGACGAAATACAGGAATGAGCTCTTCGCCGGCAAAGGCGGTCAGATATACGCATGGGTCGACAAGAACGGCGACGGGCTTGTGCAGAAGGATGAGTTGAGCTTTGCCACACCTGAAATGGATGGCAAGCCAGTCGCCCTTTCCAGTTTCTACTGGGGGCAGCTGCCTGACAACGAAGGGACGCTGACTTATCTGGCAAGGGGCGAGAACGCGCTGGTCAAGGTTCCAATCACCGGAATAAACAGCGTTGGTGCTCCGATATATGATGTCGGCAAACTGCAGGTTGTGAAGGCGGACCAGCCTGTAATTGGAAAAGGGAACGGCGAAGGCATGATCATCGGCGGTGACAATGGCCGCGTGTATCTCAACCAGGATCCGCTTATAGCTGTTGAGAAGGACGGACATGTGATCGGCGGTTATCCGAATAAGCACACATCGGTACATGGATCCCATACCGCGAAGGCATCTAAGCCGGGATATCTGATCGGACCTTCTTCATATCTCGGAGTAGCGGACATCGGAGGGGACGTGGGAGAGGTATTTGATCTGAATGGAAATCTCGGCGAGAACTATCTCTTCACAAATGACGGGCTGTGGATACAGGCACTGTTCAAGGATACTCGCGGCGGATTTGAAATTCCAAGCCAGGCCGTGAAAGGCATGTCGATGGATGCGATAACCGCAGGCGGCGAAAGCTTCGGCGGCAATTTCATCAAGGGCACGGACGGAAAGTTCTATCTGACCATTGGAGGTACGGACGCGAAGGTGCTGGAAGTGAAAGGACTTGACACGATCAAACGCTTTGCAGGAAAATTCACATATACACAGGAGCAATATGCCCAGGCGCAGAAGCAGCTCCAGGAGAAGGCTGCGCAGTCCGGACAGGCCAAGGTCTATCAGGTTGCAAAGGCCAAGGCTCCGGTTGCAATCGACGGCAAGGCTGAAAAATGGACGGATCTCATGGACGACACCAAGACGCTTGTCGAGATCCAGGAGAGCAAACAGAAGAAATATGGCCGTGTCCAGGCGACCTACGACAATGACAACCTCTATCTTGCGTACCGCGTCTTCGCTCCGCGTTCCCAGATGAAGAACGTAGGACAGGACTACAGGCTGCTCTTCAAGAGCGGCGACGTGGTAGATATCATGGTCGGGCCCGAGCCGCAGAAAGCCAAGGGCGAAGGGAACAGCAGGATGGTCATGACGTTCAAGGACGGCAAGCCTATAGCTGTGCTCAACCAGAAATTCGCGCCTGGTGCAGCCAAGGGTGAAGGTTTCGGCTTTGCATCTCCGGCAAGGACAATTCCTTTTGACAGGGTTGTCCAGGCGCCTGAAGTGAAAATCGCCAGTTCCGGGATTAATGGCGGCTATTTCGTCGAGGCGGCAATTCCATGGAAGCTCCTTGGTATATCTCCGAAATCAGGATTGAAGCTCAAGGCCGACTTTGGAACTCTGTTCGCCGATGACGGAGGTACGATGACAGTCTCCCGCCAGTACTGGAGCAACAAGGAGACGAACCTTGTCAATGATATTCCCGGCGAGGCTGATCTTGCCCCGGATAAGTGGGGAGTTATCACCCTTGAGTGATTTTGAATATCCAATAACGAACAAGGAATTTTCAATGTCCGAGAAAAGGAGAAAGAACAGCTCTTGCGAGTTTAATCCGCCTGAGGCGGATTAACTGCGGACGGATTCAATTTTGGAGATTGAATTTGTTTGTAGTCAACGTCGTGAGACGTGTTCTTTGATTGGTTTCCTGGTTTGGGGTTTGGAGCTTGTCTGAGATTTGGAAATTGGAATTGGATTTTAAATTATCTCACAATATTTTGAAAGGGGAATCATGAGGAAGATTTTTCTCTCCTGTCTGGCGTTGGCATTGCTCCTGGCGTACGGATGCAATGAGTCTTCACAGGTCGCGGGACCGGGAAGCACGCCTGCCGCCTCCGAGAAGCCCAAGGCTGACAATTCTCCGATTGTCACATCGGAAGACGACATGATCGTCGTGTCCACCGCAGTTTCACCGCGCGTGGCTTATGCATTGTCGCTGAGGAAGGACATTCTCAATGTCGCGGTGGCCGTGGAGCCTTTCGATGCATCTGCCGGCGCACAGAAGATTGGACTGAAAATCGGACTCGCCGCAGACAAGGCCATCATCCTCACTGAAAAAGAAGCAGCGTCAAGGAAGCTGGGCGCCTTGAACCTATATGAGTTCAAGGTTCCGGCGTCAGGCATTGCAACATCAAATGACGGATGGGACAGGTTCAGGATTGGGATCTCGGTAGAGTGGCCGGGCGGTCCTTTCGGACAGCCGCGCCAGCGTGAGACTTTCCTGCAGAATGAAGCGACCGGGGCTGCGCATGCCGAACTTTCACTCTCGTCCGCATACTGGCAGCTTGTCAACCTGGACGAATTTGCCAGGACAATAGCTGACAGGAAGCTGCAGATAGCATTTGATTTCAAGCAGCCTGTCGACGGTAAGGTGAGTATTGTGATCAATGATGATAAGGGCAACAGGGTGCGCAATCTCATATCCGGGCAGCCGATGGCGAAAGGCAGTCAGCGGATTGTATGGGATGCTACAAATGACAAGGGCGATTTGATGCCTCCGGGTAAATATCAGTGGCTGTCGATCTCCCATCCCGGACTGAAGCCTGAATATGTAATGTCGTTCTGCGATGGTTCCGGCTCTAACCATGGCACCCTCCATTCCGCCACGGCCGGCGGGAAATATCTTTTCTTCGGGACATCTGTTTCAGAGGGTGGATATGAACTGATACAGCTTGAGCAGGACGGAAAATTCGTACGGGGATACAATTCGCCGATGGGGCATGGGCTTGCGAAAGTCGCAGTCGCGGCGGACGACAAGTTCCTGTACGCGGCCTACGACGGCACCGGCTGGACAGAACATGTCGACCGCAACAAGCCCGACTGGAAAGCCGAGAACAAGATCACCCTCGTGAAGATCGATTACAATTCTGGAAATGTAGTTGATTACGGCAAACAGCGTTTCGCAGTCATCACTTCATATATTGTCGGTCCCGGTTCACCGGATAAGATGCCTGGCGGCCGGACCGCGCTTTCAGGAATGGCCTGCGTCAACGGAAAGCTCTATATCGGTGACAGCGTGAAAAACACTATACATGAAGTTGATCCGGAAAAAGGGACCGTGCTCCGTTCTATTGCGCTGGCGAATCCTGTCGCGCTCGCCGCCAGCAACGGCAAATTGTTTGCCGTGACGGAAAGGAAGCTTGTTGAGATTGATACGGCTGCTGGAAACATCAGAAAGACAATTTCGGAAAAGCTTGAAGGGAATCCAACAGGCCTGGCGATTGGGCCGGACGGGAAATTCTATGTCAGCGATTCAAAGTCACATGTTGTCCATGCCATGGATGCGGCCGGTAAAACTGTCGGCATGATCGGCAAGCCTGGCGGGATCACCTATGGTTCCGGCGAGACCCGTACGAAGATGGGCGGATACGGCGAAGAAGGCCAGGAGGCCATGGTTACGCCAGGCCCGTATGATCCGCTCAGGCTCCATAACCCTTCCGGCCTGGTCATGGCCGCAGACGGACATCTCTGGGTGACGGAGAACTCGCGCTGGAAGCCGAAGCGTCTCGCAGCATATGATCCGGCGAAGGGGACGATGTGGAAGGAGTTTTTCGGGCCGACTGCATACGGTGCTCCGGGATGCGGGTTTGATCCTGAGGATTCAATGCGCTGGTTCGGACAGGACACTCTGTTCAAGGTTGATCTTAAGGCGAAGACTTCGGAACCTGTGTCCACGCTCGGAGGCGAGGAGGGGATGCACTACCGGTTCTGGAGGCAGGACGGACGCACCTTTGTCATCGCCTACGGGAAGATCACTTACATCGAGGAGCTGATGAAGGACAACACGCTCAAGCCTCTGGCGTTCCTGAGCTCTGGACATCAGTACGCATATGCACATTCCTGGAATCCTCCTAAGGAGTTTGTCGAAGCATTCAAGCGCGATTATCCGGATGTCAAATATGAATACGGCAAGACCGGCCAGCCGAACCACGGTTATGGAATGGTCTGGGCTGACAGGAACGGCGACGGCAAGATGCAGAGCGAGGAAATTGAATTTTCCACAGCCGCCGAAAGTTTTGCCGGTTCCGGATGGGGCCATGACTTCTACGATCTCACAATCCGCGTTCCTGCGAAAGTCGCAGGGAAGAGCGTGATGGTGACCATGAAGCCTGACGGCTGGTGGCCGGGCGGCGCACCGAAATATCCGAAACTGAATGATGCCGTGAAGGCCGCCATTCCGATCGATGGTCCAGCCTGGAGCGGACTTGAAACCACAGTCGACCGCTTCGGCAGCATGATCGTCAACAGCGATCCGGAGATGAAGGCGTTCTCACCGGAAGGCCGGACGCTGTGGAGCTATCCAAACCGCTGGACGAACGTGCATGGTTCGCATGGCGCGCCTCTCCCGAGCGCAGGCGAACTGCAGGGTGTGTTGTTCTTCACAGGTGTTGCTCCGCTCGATGACAAGTCCGATGT
>CAZDNQ010000023.1:17304-18668 GCA_964506605.1 uncultured Victivallis sp.
TGTGATGCTGATGAATGGAAATCACGGACGCGCCTTTGTCATGACCACGGACGGGCTTTATGTGGATGAGATGTTCCCCGACTGCAGGCTCATGACCAATCCGCAGGCGGGAGGCATCGGCATACTCGGAGGTGAATGCTTCGGCGGAGCATTCGGGCTTTCCAAGTCAGATGGGAACTATTATTTCCAGGGCGGCGGAATTGAGTACCGGATCTACCGTGTCGACGGCCTGAAGGAAACGGTGCGTTCAAGCGGGAGCCTGGCTGTCACCGCTGAGCAGGTTGTGGCCGCTGAACGGAACAGGAGCCGCAAGGTGGCTGCAGAGACGAAACCGGCAAGCGCCAGGATACCTTATGTAAAGGAACCGCCGAAGATTGACGGCAAGGCCGACGGCTGGACTGGCGAACCGGTTGTCCAGTGGAACAAGGGGAACCAGTTCCCTGTTTCAATACGCGCCGCCCATGACGGCAGGAATCTTTATCTCTTATATAATGTAAAGGATGCTTCTCCGTGGGTGAACAACGGCAAGGACTGGCAGCTGCTCTTCAAGACCGGCGACAGCGTTGATCTGCAGATAGGTTCGGATCCGAAGGCGAATCCGAAACGCAGCGGTCCTGTCCCCGGAGATATGCGTCTTCTCATCGCACCGTTCCAGGGCGGAAATATCGCGGTGCTCTACCGCCACCGCCAGCCGGGCGCGGCGGACAACGTCGTCTTCCAGAGTCCGTGGAGGAACGAGAAGGTGGATTCGGTGAAGAAGCTTGAATCTGCGAATATCGCAGTGGCCAAGACAGGAGATTCATACAATGTCGAGGTTTCCGTGCCGCTTGCCGATCTCGGACTTGCTTCCGATGCCGGAAAAACCCTGCGCGGAGATTTCGGTATAATATATGGAGATGCCGAAGGTACGACCAACATCTTCCGCAACTACTGGGCGAACCAGGCGACAGGACTGATAAACGACGTCCCCGGGGAAATCATGCTGACTCCCAACATGTGGGGCGATATCACTATGGAGGCGCTGCCATGAAAAAAACCACACTTGTCCTTTCAGTTTTCGCCATGCTTGCATCCGCAGCTCCTGCGATCGCAGATACAATCGTCTGCGACGGGGTGCTCGGGAATTCAGGGGAGCAGGGCGCTTCACTTGTCCGTTTCGAAGGTCCGATGACAGGAGGCATGGGAATTGTCTGCGACAAATACGGGACCCTCTGGGACCGTGGCGGAAGCATGCTGAACAGGTATGCAGTAGACGGAAGGCTGCTTGCCTCGTACAAGCTGCCGAAGACCAACCCCGACCGCAATTCGGATGCAATAGCGCTCCTCGGAGATACTGTAGTAGTGAGAATGGGGAGCCAGATCTA
>CAZDNQ010000024.1:0-18613 GCA_964506605.1 uncultured Victivallis sp.
CGTGGTTCCTGGATTTTGCAGTGTTCGGACACAATCTCAGGGAGCTGTTCCATCTCAGGGACTATAACCTCAGCGTGGCGGTCTGGGTCGGATTCATCGCCCTGTTCGGCGTGGCATGCGACGACGCCCTCATCATCGTGAGCTACCTCGAGCAGATGTTCTCAACCAGGAAAAAGCTTAGTGTCGACGAAATAAGGAAACTTGTCGTGGAAGGCGGAATGAAGCGTGTCCGTCCGTGCCTGATGACTACTGCGACAACCGTCCTGGCGCTCCTCCCGATCCTTACATCCACTGGCAAGGGGGCCGACATCATGATCCCCATGGCCATGCCGATCTTCTTCGGCATGACGCTCGAACTCATAACTGTCTTCATCACCCCGGTGCTCTACTGCATGTACAAGGAATACAGGATGAGAAGACTGGAAGCTGAAGTTTGAAACTGGTAAGCCGCCGTTGCAAACTCCCCTGACGGGGCTTGAAAGCGAAGAACTCTTGCGTTCCGATTTCCAGTTTCAGGATTCAGAAATGCTTTTCAGAGAAAGCCCTGCCTGAATGGGATTTCAAATATTTTTCAAATTTGACGGCTTTTTCTTCTGAGTCGAATGCGAAATAATTTTTGATCTTCCATGGCCTGTATGGCCTGGTCGCCTGGACTTTTCCAGAATTATGCAGCGAAATTCGGGCTTTCATATCATCCGTGAATCCGACATAGTATTTATCTGTCCAGGATTCACTCTTTAAAATGTATACATAAGTAAAGTTCATAAATGGCCTGCCGAGGCGTAGTTTGAAGTCCGGCAATAAAGTCCGGCTTCGCATGGAAGCTTCGCCGCGACAGTCTTCGTTTGAATTCATCCATAGGCTGACTTCAAACGAAGACTGGCATCCCCAACCGGATTCGAACCGGTGTTACCAGGATGAGAACCTGGTGTCCTAGGCCTCTAGACGATGAGGACGCGTAAAAATGAAGTGGGGCATAATATAACCGGAAATCCCCTATGTCAAAACGGAAAAGGCCAAAATCAGCCTTTTTTCTTCTGCGCCTCGACGAACCTCGAAAACGACCTGTCCCAGCTCTTTTCCACATCATCGGTAAACGCGCATGCCGGGAGCTCCCTGCTGGCAAGATGGTATTGGAGGCAGGCGCAGCAGTTGCCTTTCC
Source organism: uncultured Victivallis sp. (assembly GCA_964506605.1). Taxonomy (GTDB): domain Bacteria; phylum Verrucomicrobiota; class Lentisphaeria; order Victivallales; family GWF2-50-93; genus GWF2-50-93. Next base: position 1,163 of record CAZDNQ010000024.1, read on the forward strand.
TGTCACATGGTTCGTAGGTGCAGTTGCATCTGGCCTTGTTCGCCGAAAACTTCTCGCATTTTACTGGCATCTTATCTCCTCGGTTAAGTAACGCGGACATTCATGTCTGCGATCTTGCTTATGGGAACCTCTAAAAATTCACATGTCAATTTTTAGAGCTTCCCTTATGCAATATCCTTGATATGCCCGCGTTTTTCGATACATTATAAACCAACTTCAAAAAAGGCAAAATAAATGGACAAGATATTCCTCGGCAAATGCATTGATGAGCTTGCCACAGGCAAGGTTCCAGCAAAGGCTCTTTCAACGCTCGAAATATCATTCGGGATTCCGGAAAAACCGCAGCTCCTCTGGTTCAGAAGGCAGTGGACGAAGAACTATGTCCCCGTACAGAAATCAATCGCTACGGCATGGCTTGACGGCGACAGACTCTGCGTTTTCGCCCTGATGGAGGACTCGGACGTCTTCACATATGCAAAAGGTAAGAACGACCAGACCTGGCTCAAGGGCGACGTGATGGAGTTCTTCTTCCAGCCCGAAGGACGCAGGAACTATTACGAACTGCATGTCGCGCCTAACCTGGCTACGCTCGAACTTTCCATACCTGATGCGAAGAAACTTGTGGCTCAGAAATATGAGTTTAAAAAGCTTCTGTACAAATCCAGGATGAAATGCAGGACAGGCCGCTTCAAAGGCAGAGGCAAGAAGGGCTGGTGGGGGCTGATGAGCATTCCTGCCAAGTCAATTGGATTGAAAATCAAAAGCGGCAGACTCGGGAAATTCGCGGTCTGCAGGTATAATTATAACAAGGACGGCGGAATCATCCTGCAGGAATCGGCAAGCGCGCCATTCCCGAAATTCCGCTTCCACGACCCGGACAACTGGCACCGTCTGATTTTCTGTAAGTAGGGACGGCCTTTAGGCTGTCCTTTGTATTTTGAGAAGGGTACACCCTGAAGGGCGTACCTACTTTTTCTCTTTCAATACTTTTTTGTCGGGGGCCTGTAATTTTTATCTACACTTCCACGCGGTCGCCGGTCTCTACGAAGAGGATTGTTTTTTCGATGGATGACGGCGGGATTCCGAGCATCATGGAGAGGATCTTCTGGTACATTTCCAGCTGCGGCCTGTAGGTCGCGGCAGATTCTCCGAGGTTGCGGGGAACACCGGTCTTGAAGTCGATTATTTCCGCAGAGGAGATTTTTCCTGACCCATCGCGGAATATTGCAACACGGTCGAATGCTCCGCTCATGTGCTTCATGTCGACTATGATCTCAAACCTGCGTTCACGCCAGAGCTCTACCTCTTTATCTTCCGGTCTCTTGAAAACCGCCTTAATGCTTTTAGCAAGCAGGGATTTTCCAAAGACAGCGGGCGCTTTCTTCAGAATCTCATCGGAGCAGGGGGGCTTCGACTTCTTCCACTCGGAAGCAATCTTTTCCGGGTCGGAGATGTCAAGCCATTCTATCTTGCTGAAGAGTTCGTGGACCGCGCTCCCCAGTTCCAGCGCCGGATTTTTCCTGAAGATGTCTGATGCAGGCGTCTTCCAGGTCTCGGTCCCCGAAGGTGTCAGGCTCGGCATGATGTTCCCAAAGGTGAATTTGAACTCAGGTTCGTGGACAGTCAAGGAAGCTGTTTCCACGATCGGTTCGCTTTCAAACCAGCTGAAGTCGCCTTCGGAGTAGTGGAGCTTCGCGCCTTCGGTGTCGAGCCAGGCGGGCCTGGTAACACCGCCTCTGGAAAGGCTGTTTCTGAGTATGTCGTCCAGATAAAGCGTATCCGTCGGCTTGTCCGCGAACATGAAGAGCGCCCTTTTCGCCCTGGTCATCGAGACATACAGCAGGCAGAGATTCTCATATACGGCGTCGGTCTCGATCTCCTTGTAGAACTCGACCAGCGCCGGAATCCTCTGGGCAATCTTCTTCTTCGGCATCTTGAGGCACCACTCGGCATTGCGTTCCTTGTCCCTGCGGATCTGGACGGTATCCCTGGAAACCGAGGAGATCCCCTGCGAGCTGAGCTCTGGAAGGAAGACTATGTCGAACTCAAGGCCTTTCGCCTTGTGCACGGTCATGATCTGGACGGTGTTATCAAGTGATGCGGATGAAAGCTCGAAGTTCTCGACTTCGGATATGAAATCGTCGCATGACTTGCTGCCTGTGGAATCGAATTTCTCGCCAAGCGCCGCGAGCTGGTCGAGCCGCCGGATGTGGAACATGTCATCCTTCCGGATCAGTCCCTTGTCCAGGAACGTCCTCTTCCATTCGTCAATATAACCGGCGAATCCGATCCTGTGGATCTTTGCGAGCTGGCGGATGGCGAATGAATCGTGGGCGGCGCCGATGAACTCCGCGATTGGAGTCATCCTGAGGTATTGGATGCAGAACTCGTCTTCAGGATGCGACGCCAGCTTCAAAATTGCGAGGATCGCAGAACACGGCATGTTGTCGCAGATCCCTCTTTTGCCTTCCACTGTCACGTCCATCCCTTCGATCATCGGTTTCAGGGAGTCGGCGAGTGATGCGCCGTATTTGTTGTCCCTGACAAGTATTCCGACTGAGAGGCCCCTTTTGAACGGTTGAATCTTATTCAGCGCCGAAGCTATGGCGTCAGCTTTCCCTTCGGCAGGATCACGATGGCCGTCGTCTTCAATCTCCAGCAGGGCGGCAAACCCCTTGTAATCCCTCTTGCTCCTGTGCTCCTCCCACATGAGCCTTGAAGCGGCGGCGCCGGGGATTTCCTGCGGAAGGTCCGGAATGCTGCAGGCGGCGACCTGGCTGAAGACCTTGTTGACAGCGGATATGATTTCACCTGCCGACCTGTAGGAGTCGTTGAGCGGGCGGAGCTCGATGTTTCCCCCGCACAGCTCGTAGACGCGTCCGAAGAGGCCGGGATCCCCGCCGCGCCACTGGTAAATCGACTGCTTGACGTCGCCTACATAGAAGAAGCTCCTCCGGCCGCTGGCGTCCTGGACGATTTCCATGATGAGGTTGGAGATCACTTTCCACTGGGCAGTGCTCGTGTCCTGGAACTCGTCGAGCATCCAGTGGTCGAAACGGCTGTCGATCCTGTAGTCGATGTTCAGCTTCACATCTGCGAAATCCGCAGGCGGCGCGGAATCGCCGTATGACACGCAGGTCTTGCCTGAGGAAAGTGCGAAGAGGACGTCGGAGAAGCTCATGCTTCCGGTGTTCCTCACCATCTCGGTATATCTTTCCTCGTAACGGCTGAGTATGGAGTATATGCCTTTCGTCGACAGGATGGCGTTGTCGAGGTGGCATTTTATAATGTGCTTCGAAAGCGCGCTGTAGATGCGCATCGCGTCTTCAGGTATCTCGTAGTTCTTCCTGCTGAAAGTCAAGGTGCCCGGACCTTTCTCCCAGAGCAGGGAGGAGTCGATGATCCTTTCCGCGAAAGCCTTGATCTCGCCATCGGGATTCTCGATCCTGTTCGCCTTTGCGAGCAGGATGAACTTTTCAGTTTCGCCGAGAATCCCCTTTGTCGCAGGCTTGTCCAGCGAAGCGAGCAATTTCTCCGACATGCCATCGATTTTCTTTTCATCCAGGAACTCGAGGCCGCTGTAGAATTCCCTGCCCACGCTTTTGAAGGGGTTTCCCCAGAGGTCATCGCGCGGCGCCTCGATGATCCTGTAGAAGCCGGATCTTATAAATTCAGCGAGCGTAGCCTCCACCGACTTGATCTCCTGCCCGAACGTGGCGCGCTTGTACTGCTCGATGAATTTCGATTTGTCGCTCTCCGCAGGATTGAAAAGTATCTCGCGGAGCACCCTCATCGTCATGTCCCGGCCTTCCTTCTCCGTGGTCTGTATGGCGAGTTTTCCCGAGATGCCAAGCTCATATGGGAAGCTGCTGATTATGGAGAAGAAGAAACTGTCGAGCGTGCTTATCTTCAGCAGATGAGAGGACATGATCAGCTTCTTCAGGATCTCGAGCAGGTCGTCTCGTCTTATCCCTTCGAATCCATTTTCCCTGGAAAGACTTGCCAGTTCATCCTTGTCTGAAAGGCATTTCAATATGCGTCCGACGATCTTCTCGAATATCTCACCTGCCGCCTTGTTCGTGAACGTCATGGCGATTATTCGCTCCGGCGGAACACCGCGGTACATCAGCCTGATATACCTTGACGCGAGCTGGTAGGTCTTGCCGCTGCCGGCCGACGCGGAGATGACTTCGTTCTTGAACTCGATCTTCATTTCACGTCCCTCCCGCCGAACTTTCCATCGATGCAGTCCGTCACATCATACGGGAAAAGCCAGTCTGAGAGTTCATAACCTACCTTCTGCGCCGGCGGCCAGAAGATGTTATTCCTGATGCTGGAGATGACATTGAGAGCTATCTTCTCCGCTTCTTTTATCTCCTTGTCGATATCCTTCCATTCGCTTATGCCGGTGCTGGAGACTGCCTTTGGCAGGTTGAAATATCCGCAGGATATGGAATCGAAATCGCCGGGTATCCTGGCCTTGATGGCATCATCCCTCTCGAAAAGAATCCTGTAGAGCGGAAGCTGTAGGTCGTACCATCCGTTCCTGCCACGGTGCTCGGTTTCCGGCTTCTTTTCCTTTTCGGATGTCTTGTAGTCGAGTATCCTGACTTTCCGCAGGAGAGGGTTGTAGTCGATCCTGTCTATTGTCCCGCGGATCAGCATGCCGTCCAGCTCGATGCCTTTCCCGTCGCCAAGCCTGTATTCCACCGCGACTGACCGCCATCCTTCCTTCCGCTGTTCAGCCTCCACTTCCGCGGCCTTCCTCAGGCGCTGCATCAGCGAATATTCCTGTATGACGACCGGCAGCGAGAGGTCATCTCCATACTTCCTGCGCAGTACATGGGCGGCGGTATTCTCGAGCAGCTTTGATATTTCAGCGGAATCCTTCTCCTCGCATCCGTACAGCGCCCTCAGCGCCTCATGGCAAATCGTCCCGAACTCCATCGCGTCCAGCTCGAACTTCTCATATTCGATCTCGCTCAGACCCGACACGTGGCCGAGATAGAACCTGAACGGACATGCCAGATAGTCCCTGAATGAAGTGACGCTCAGTTTTCCGATGATGCCAGGTTTCCATTCAGGAAGGAGTCGCCATGCGGGCCCGCTGTTCGGCGGTTCCACGGCCGGCCTCATCTTGTTCTCCTTGAAAAGTTTTCCGACCCTGGCGACAAGCTCGTCGTCGGGGCACATGAACAAGATCCTTGACGGTTTGAGCGGTTTTCCATCGTAGTCCTGCCTGCCGACTATAATTTTGGCGGTCCCTCCGGCGCGCCGTGAATTCACAATTGATGCGAAGAGGAAGAGGTCGCGCGCAAACCTCTCATCATTGCTCCTGAGTCCGAGCTTAGATCTCAGCGAATTCGGCAGGAACACGTCGCCTGATATTGAGTCTGGCGCATAACCCTCGTTCATGCCGGCGATGATGATCCTGGACGAGCTCTTCCATGGAAGTTCGAGCCAGCCGGAGATCTCGACAGTCTCATCCGGAGTTTCAGGATGGACCATGCGCTTCTCGAAAAGCCGCGACATGAGAGTCAGCTGGTCCTTCCTGTCGCCGCAGAGGGAGACAAAGGACTTGGTTTCGAGCGATTCAAGTATTTCCTCGAGCGCCTTTGCCGCCTCAATGAATTCCGACTCCTCCATGGTTGAACCGGCGTCCGGCGTCCTTCCGCTGAAAATCTTCTCCATCAGGCCGCGGACGAAGAACGGGACCGACTCGGCATCCTCGTATTCCCTGATCAGGAGGTCAAGGGATCTTATCAGCGATTCTGCGAGCTGCATCTTCCTGTTGGACTCCTCGGAGATGCGGCCATATGAGGCGAGGAGCTTCTCCGCCTGGCTGTGCGTGAACGGCATGCAGGTGAGCTTGAAGTCGTCGATGGCGCCGATTATCCCCGCGCACTCGTCGGCGCTGCAGCCTGTCATGCAGCGTGTGAACTCCGGAATCCGCGCCAGCGCCTCCACCTGGGCGAACTCGCGGTGCAGGAGGAACGACGACAGCGACAATAAAAGATTGTAGAGGCATGTCTTCTTCACGGATATCCCGGACGGATTCCCGATGCAGTATGACTGGCCCTGCGAGGAGGCATGCTCCTCAAGCTTTTCCTTTATGTTCTGGAGGATGTTCGGATTGACGGCCGTGATCGTAAGGTCGGATGCATCTATCTCACTGCCGAACCCGGCAATCTGCTCCATCACCTTGTCCGCCTGGTCATCAGGATCGAACGCTGGGACAATGTCGTCCGAATCAATCCTTATATGATAGCTGTTCCATTTCTCCGGGATGATCCTGCCCCAGTCATCGAAATGGTCTTCAAGTTCCTGCGGTGCGTTGATCCAGGCCTCGACATGCTTCGATGCTGATATGCTCCTGAGTTTTCCGACCAGCAGCGGGAGCGGATCGGGCATGCCGATGACAATGATCCTGTCGTATTCACGGAACGGCTCCAGGTCGTCTAGATGGATCTTCTTGATTTCCTCGGCGTCGGCAATTCCGTTTTCATCCAGGAGCGCAAGAAATCTTGACTCGATCTTTGCGAGATCCGCCCAGCGGACTGGTTCGTCGAGATCCGGAGATTCAGCCACATCCCTTATCGAAAAACCGTTTTCACCTAGGACTCTTCTGAGGTCGGCGAGCATTTCAGCGGTTGTCAGCGACCATATGAAATCCTTGCGTTTGGGACGGACAGGGAACAAGCTGCAATAGTCCTCGGTCTTGATCTTGATGAGGACCTTGGACCAGGCGGCAAGCTGTTCAGCTTCGGTCGCCTTTCTGAGAGACGTCCTTTCCGGAAGCAGGAACGGTTCCGATGTGATGATGCGCGGCGGAAGCAGATATGATTTCTTCGACGATGCAGTTTCGACGAGTTCCTTCCTCAGCTCGTGTGCCGCGCCGCTTGCCGATACGATTATCAGTATCCTGGAAAGATCCAGGGGGCCTGCCGACGGCTTCCAGCCTTCTGCGAACTTCGCAGAGACAAGTTCCGCCAGCGGCCTTTCCCAGCCGAGGAATATTCTCAGAGGATCTTTTCCGTGCTTCGGCAAATTCCAGCGCCCCCTTGTTGGTGTCTCCTAAAATATGGTTTGGCTTCCAATAGTCAAATAATACTTCATGCAGGCGGACATTTTAAGTCCAACCTGCCGTCTGCAGGTGTTTTTCTGCTGGAACCCCCCTTGATAAATTCCGTTTTTCCAGTAATTTCCACGCATCTAAATAAAAGGAGTTGACTATGAACAAACTGATCGCGATGTGCCTTGTGGCGGCCCTCTGCTTCACCGCCGCCCTTTCGGCTTCAGCCGAGGCGAAGACGAAGAAGTACCAGGTGACAGGCCCCGTTGTGGAAGTGACCGACACCAAGATCGTAGTCCAGACCAAGGACGATGGCAACTGGGAAATCACCCGCGACGCCACGACAAAGATCACCGGCGAACTCAAGGTTGGCGCGAAAGTGACCGTTGAGTACCGCATGACGGCGATCGCCGTGGAAGTCAAGGCCGGCAAGGACGACAAGGCCGAAGCGAAACCCGCAGGCAAGTAATTTCTGTTGATACATGTAAAATCCGTCCGAGGCATTGCTTCGGACGGATTTTTTTATTTATTGTAGTCCGCTCTTTTCTCGGCGATCTTGAGGAATTCCCTCCTGTCGGGCAGATCGTAGAGGGAGCGATGCCTGATGCTGGACGCTGGACGCCGGACGGAAGGTGGTCGGCTGGAACTGGGAAGCGCGCCCAGTTTCTTTGAAAGTTTTTCCGCGAGTTTCGCAGGATCCCGCAGCACCTGGCACTCCCAGACAGTGATCGTCTTCCATCCGAGCCTGCGAAGTTCGCAGATGTTCAATCTGTCACGCTCCACGTTCCGTTCAAATTTCCTTTTCCAGAATCCGACGCGCGTCTTCGGCATTGTCGCCACTCTGCAGCCCTTGTGCCGGTGCCAGAAGCATCCGTGGATGAATACGGCTGTCCTGTACTTCTTCAGGACGATGTCCGGACTTCCCGGCAATCCGCTTTTCAACAGGGAGAACCGGTAGCCCATGCGGTGCAGGATTGAGCGGACGATTATCTCCGGCTTTGTGTTCTTCGACCGGATCCGTCCCATTATCCAGCTGCGCTTCTTTTTTGAGAATACGTCCATGGCTGTAATCTTAGACAGGATTGAGGGATTTGCAAGAAAATCCACCTGCCGCCATCAATTGCTTTTGCCGTTTTCCAGAGTAGCTTATGCATCAAGGAGGGAAGGAGCATGTGTAAAATAATTTCTGCAGCGTTGTCCGTGGCATTTGTACTGCTCTTTGCTGGATGCGGCAGCCTGAGCCAGAGTGTAGGCGGGCCGAAGATGCCGAACAGCGCCATGGAGTTCGCAAAACAGATGCCTGCCGGCGGGTCCAGCTTCTCGATCACATACAACTATAATGAGCTCACAACAAAGACGTGGGCCTCGAAAGTCTATCCCGTATTTCCGGTAATATACTGGTCGACGCTCGGTAATTTCAACCCGACGCCGAATTACGGGGTCCGCAGTTCGACGATCATATTCCCGGTGTTCTTTGTAGTCAGGGATTCAGTGTATGACGAGAAGGGGCTGCGCATAAATTCCGAGTCGAGGTTCAATCTGGCGTTCGTACTCGGATATGAGGACAAGATGACTCCGAAGTCCAGCGACTTCAGGATCGGGCTCCTCTGGATACCGGGTATCGGACCTTTCTTCGGGGCCGGACCGGAATTCTTCCAGTTCCTATGGATTCCCTTTACCGATTTCAGGTGATTGTTCATCCGCTGACTTTTGTACTGAGATAAGGGGGCAGTAGCGATAATATGGCTGAAGCTGAGACAGCAGCATCTTCCAGCAAAGCTCATAACGAGCAAGGTTTTCGCCATGAGTGGCCTGACTGGTACCTGGCCCTTGCAAAATACAAGGATTCAAGTGCGGGCAAGTCCATATGGCAGCTGATGAATACTGTCATTCCTTATTTCCTCCTCTGGGCCCTGATGATCCTTTCCATCAAGCACGGTTATTCCTATATGGTCACGTTGGCGCTGGCTGTGATCGCCGCTGCTCTCCTGGTCCGGATATTCATACTGTTCCATGACTGCGTACACGGCTCGCTCTTCAAGAAAAAAGGGCCAAATACGTTCTTTGGTCATTCCCTGGGGCTGATGGTATTTACTCCGTTCGACGACTGGCGCTTCAGCCATCTCCGGCACCACGCCACCTATGCCGATCTCGATGCACGCGGGTTCGGCGACATCTGGACAATGACGCTGGCCGAGTACAAGGATGCAAGAGGATGGAAGCGGATTTCATATCGCCTATACCGGAATCCTCTTGTGCTGGTTGGACTGGGCGCGATCTTCTGTTTTCTTCTGAGATACCGTCTTCCAGCCCGGAAATCGGCGCGCAAGGAACGCGTGAGCGTCATATTCACCAACCTTGTGATCGTCTGTATTGTCATGGCAGCCTCTTGGAGCATAGGCTGGCAGACATATCTTCTCATCCAGCTTCCCGTGATATGGATGGCTGGAGCGGCGGGCGTCTGGCTCTTTTTCGTGCAGCATCAGTTCGACGGCGTATACTGGTCACGCAAAAAGGACTGGGATGCGCTGCGCGCCGCAATGGAGGGGAGTTCATTTTATAAGCTGCCGGCTGTTTTGCGTTGGCTTTCCGGAAGCATAGGATACCACCATGTGCATCATCTCGGTCCAAGGATCCCGAACTACAGGCTGAAGGAATGCTACGATGCCGTTCCGGCGCTTCAGGCAAGGACTCCTCTGACATTTTGGGAAAGCCTATCGTCCGCCAGCTTTAAAGTCTGGGATGAAGACAACAGGAAACTTGTCGGCTTCCCGTGATGATTTCAGATAGGTCTTTACTTATTCTATCATATTTCCTGCTCGAAGCACCAGCCTACGGCATCATAGTATTGCCCGAGATTTCTGCTTTTCTGGACGCGGCGCATGACGCGGAGAGGTTTTGCGAATGACTTTGACAGATACTCCCACTGCTCGAACATCTTGTCCAGCAGATGGCTCTGTCCGCTCTGCCACTGGCGGTTACCCTCGTAAAGTAGTTCATGAAACTTGCGCAGCTGTTTCCGCCGTTCGTCAGCGGAAGGAAATTCCGCGCCCTTGAGCATGGACGGCAGGAACGGACATGACAGTGCACCGCGCCCGATCATCCAGCCCGCTGCGCCGCCGAACTTGATCTGCAGTTCTTTGAAGCCTTCAACTGTTGTTATGTCGCCGTTGAAGATGAATGGATGTTTGCATATGGACATTGCATGGCTGGCGCGTTCCAGATCCAATGTACCTTCATACATCTGTCCGGCGGTCCGCGGATGTAGGATTACTTCGCTGAGCGGATAGCGGTTGAGAACTTCAATGACGGGGATGAATTCGTCAGGACTAGAATATCCAAGGCGCATTTTTACAGAGAGCTTAATCGGGGAAGAGCTGAGGACTTTGCCAAGTATGGCGTCGATCTGGTCGTGGTGGGGCATTAGTCCGGCGCCGCGTCCGCGGTCTGTGACAGTAGGGTAGGGGCAGCCAAGATTCCAGTTCGCCTCGTCTATGCCAGTTCCGTGCAATTCCTTCAATGCCGCAGAGAATGTCTCAGCGTGATTGGTGAGGATCTGCGGGATTGTCCGGAGCAAGCTGTTGTTTTCCGGTGATAGCTGGCGCAGCTCGCCGAAGCGCAGAGGATTCCCCTGGCGCGGCTGGATGAAAGGCGCGACAGCGCGGTCAAAACCGCTGAAGCACTGCGCGAAAGCCTGGCGGTACACGGCGTCTGTGATGCCATGGATCGGGGCCATGCTGAGGTTGATGGATTCCTGAGCCATTGTTTTACGAAAGCCTTTCATGTTTCAGAAGTTTGCGGCCATGAATATGGATGCGGCACCAGCAAATGCAAACAGTTCTCCCTCAAGTCTGCTGTGTAAGTTTGAAAAATCCAATAATGACAATACAATATGTCCAATAAAAAAGAAGTATGATATGAATGACAATGATGCAAAATCTATTGGGACTGGAAGCTGGGTGCTGATAATCTTCCTGGTGGTGGTCGCCCTGCATGTGGTGGCTATCCTCGGGATCGCGATGTTCAACGGATGGAAATGGGAGAACTCCGCCAGCCCTGCGCCGAAACCCGCCCCTGCCAAGGAGGAGATAAGCGGCATTCCTGAAAAAGGGAAAGTGATTGAGAATTCAACAGTGTTGCCGGTAGGGACCAATCCCGAACTTGCAAAACCTGAGAAAATTTCCTCAGCGGAACAGTCTTCCCTGGAAAAGGGATTGATTTCGAAACCAGACCCTGACGATGAGGATGAAGATGCTCCCGCGATTCCTGAAACTGTCGCGTCGGCTGTGAAAAAGGAAGAACAGGCAAAGGCGGAAGAGAAGGCCTCGGCGGCTGAAGCCGCCTCACACAAGAAGACCTCCATCAAGCCGCCTGCAGCGGCGGAAACTGCGAAGACCGCAACAAATCCTGACGCCAAAGTTGTCGAAGCGGCCGAGAACCATGCCTCCACGGCGGGTGCCAGGGAGAAGGCTCCTCCGGCAAAAACTGCTGCTCCTCCGGCTGCGGCCGGAGCTGCGAAAAAAGCCGTTCCTCCTCAAGATGCGTCTGCGACCTACACCGTGCAGAAAGGCGATACGCTTTTTAAGATCGCACGCCAGTTCAATACCACGCCTGACGTTCTCGAAAAGATGAATTCGATAAAGGATCCGAGCGGTCTCAAGGCCGGAACGATCCTGAAGGTCCCGAAGAAATAGCAGATCACTGCCACAGACTTTCACAGACCAAACCACAGGCTCTTTCCTGTTGAGAATTTTATCTCACAAAGACACGGAGCCACAAGGATTTTCTTCCCCCCGGATAGCCTGGAGCGGCTGACACCGCAACCAAATTCAAAATCCGAATATCGAAATTCGGAACAAGCAGGGAAATTAAAGATTTTTTAATGGTTCAAAAGACAGGCAAATTATATTCTCCGGAGGTGACTCTTCATTGCAGGAGAGTCTGTTCCCTGGTCTGTGAAAGTCTGTGGCCGGCTTTAGTTGGCCTTCTTCAGGTTCTTCTCGAAGAAGTCCTCGACCATCTTCATGCTGTCCCCGCCGAGATTCCCGTGTCCGGCGCCCTTGTAGACGCGCAGTGTTGAATCAAGGCCTGCGGCCTTCAGTGCGTCGTTGAATTCGACGCTCTGCTCGACCGGGACGACCGGATCCTTGTCGCCGTGCATGATGAGGAAAGGCGGATAATCCTTCTTGTCTGACTTGAGGCTCTTCAGATACCAGACAGGACTTGCCTGTTCGGCCTTTTCGGTGTTCTTGTCGATGGGGCCGCCGAGAAGTTTGGCCAGGACGTTGTTGTCGGAATCAAGTTTGAGATCCTTGAGCTTCTGTTCGATCTTGGGATCGGCCGACATCCGAAGTTCCTTTATCTTGGTAAAGTCAGTCGGACCGAAAAAATCGCATACGGCTTGCACCTTGCTTGATACTCCGGCGTTTCCGCCATTGCCTTCCAGATCCTTCGCGTCGCCTGTGACGCCAAGCAGCGCGACAAGATGTCCGCCTGCCGATCCGCCCCACACGCCGATGCGGTCAGGATCGATATTGTACTTCGCCGCGTTTGCGCGGAGGAACCTTATAGATGCCTTGCAGTCCTGTATCTGCGCGGGGAATATTGCCTGCGGGGCAAGCCTGTAGTTTATGCTCGCCACAGCGTAGCCTTTCTTAAGGAATATCAGGGCCGGAGGGTTTTCCTTGTTGCCTTCAACCCAGCCACCGCCATGGATCCAGACTATGAGAGGAAGCTTGCCTTTTGCGTCTTCAGGGACGAAAAGATCGAGGAGCAGCGGCTTTCCGTCGGTTTTTGCATATTCGAGGTTCTTCGAGACTTTTACTCCTTCGAGAGCCGCCTTTAAAAGCTTGTCCCTGTCGGCCGCATTTAGTCCGATGAAGATTGAAAATGCTAAGAATAACGCCATCAGGAATATCAAATTTCTCATGTTTCCCTCATAATTTAATAAACTCTATTCCTTAATATACGCGTAATTCCCGTAATTGTTACAGGAATATGGAAATGAAGTTGTATCTCTCAAAGGCGCAGAGCCACAAAGAATCCCTTCCCACAGATAACACGGATAGGAATTTCAAATAATATCATGAAGAAGACTGAGGATGAATTGAATTGTCTGTCTCTGCGGCTCTGTGGCTCTGTGAGGTAAAGATATTGTATTTCCATCTGCGTAATCTGCGGGCGACCATTCTTGGAAAAACATTAAGTTCACGCTTGCATTGGATTTGACCCGGTGTTAATGGTAATGCCGTGAGCGGTAACGAGAAAAAGAACTGCAAAGGAGAAGCATGAAAACCATTCCTTCCTATAAAGCCATGATGCTTGCATCAGCAGCCGCGTTAGCTTTCGGAATCCAGATGTCCAGCCAGGCCGCCGAGGAAACAAAAGTCATCCAGAACCGGCTCATCAACGTGATGGATTCGGTAGGGCATGTCGGCGCATGGGAAGTCGACAACTGCAGGGCTATCCCGGCAAACGGCGTCGAGCCGAAGATCGGAAGTGTGGCCGTGGAGATACGCGGCGACGCAAGGCATGCAGGTTCCAAGGTCGATACTCCGCTTTTCGATGGCGAGCTTCTCGGATGCAAGTCGATTTCAATATGGACATATGTGAAGCCTGAAAGCAACGCGGCAAGCGTCGGATTCCAGATAAGGGATGCAAAAGGCGAATGGCTGATGTATACGGTCCCTGTCGACTGGACAGGCTGGAAACTGATTGAGGCCGATCCCTCTGCGGCACCTTTCAAGCAGGCGTACGAACAGAAGGAGCACGACGGAAAAGTCGATCTGCCTGTCACTTCAGTGCATATAGTATGGTTTGCGAAAGACGCAGGACCGACCTCGCTCGTGTTCGACATGCTCACCGCGAAAAGCGAACTCCGCAGCGGTGAAGCCGGAATCCGGATGAACATGGTCGGCGGTGGTGTGTCCGAAGCAGGCAAACCCCTCGACCAGCGTTTCATCGCGGAAAATTTTGACAGCGTCGAACGCAATGCCGATATCAGTTATACGCTCCAGACAAATTCCGCATTGAATGATTCAACTCCGCCGGATCCGGTCCTAGGCATCGATCATGCCCTTGGATGCAGGAACACATGGACAATAGATGGCAAGGACAAGGGTGATGCGAAGATGTGCGACGGAGAAGACACAACTTCGGTGGAGACGCCATGGGGCGATGGATACAAGGAAGCTGTTGTCTCTGTCCAGCTTGACAAATCACGGGATTTGACTGCCATGATTCTCCAGGGCGGCGACGCCAACTGGGTTTGGAAGCTCGATGTGTCAGCCTCAGAAAATGGAACAGACTTCAAGCCTGTCGACGGGCTCCAGAATTATGATCTTCACGGCAAATGGGGACGGCAAATTCTCCCTTGGCCGAAACAGCCGGTGAAGACAAGTGTGCTGAAGCTGCGCTTCCACGACAATGGCAACGGCAAGAACTGCATACGGCTTCCCGTGTCTCTAATGTTCTATGACGGTGCCGCCAACGATATTCTTGAGATCCCGAAGACCGGTAATGTTGTCAGTTCAGGAAAGATTACCGTCAAGGTGCCTGCGAACAGCTTTGCGGAGATCGCGTTGAAGGGTACGGACCCTGTCGCGCCCGGATCATATCTCCTGGGTCTTGAATTGCTTCTAAATGGAAAGAAAGAACTGCGTTGGTCGCAATATTTCGTGAGGCCGGCTGACCAGGTCGATACTGCACGCACACGCCGATTCGGTATAAATTCATCGGAGATATCTGTTGCCGAGGAGATGCGCCGCTGCGGTTTCGGCTGGGTGCGTTTTGAAAACGCGAAGTGGCAGATGTTCTGCACGGCGAAGGACAAATATGGTTTTGACGGTTCGGTTGCGCCGTGGCACGTGAACCACGATCTCATTTTCTCGACCTACCAGAAACTAGGTATGAAAGTGCTGCCCTACGTGTTCCAGCCTCCTGAATGGGCGACTTCCGCGCCGGCAGATGTCAAGAAGAACCGCGACGGCTATCCACCTAAGGATCCTGCCGACTACAGCGACGCAATATTCCAGCTGGTGGCGCGCGACGGAAGTGCACAGGTCGATCCGTCGAAGCTCCTTACCTCGGACAAGAAATCCGGACAGAAGCTGATCGATGCGGTCGAACTCTGGAACGAGCCGAACCTGAACGATCCCGGATGGGGCCCGTTCGTCGGGCCGATAACAAGATATTTCGATGTGCTGCGCGCCGGGGCTGAAGGTTCGCGCCGGGCGGATCCGTCGCTGCCTGTAAGCTCATGCGGCTGGGCCGGAATCGGACTGGAAGTAGTCGGACAGCTTTATGATCATAAATATTCCGATGGCAAGAGACCGCTGGATTTCGTCGACATCGTGAACGTCCATTTCTACAGCGGGCGCGAGGAACCTGAGATATGCGGCTGGGATCCGAATGTCGACCGCAGCAGCACCGTCAAGACCGGCAACACATATCCCGAGCAGATCGAGGATCTCGTCGCCTGGCGCGACCAGCTCAAGCCGAAGGCGGAGATCTGGCTGACTGAAACGGGCAATGACGTGGGTGGTCCGATCGGAAGGACAGAAAGATACCAGGCCGCGAAGGTGCCGCGCACGCTCATGATAGCATTTGCACTCGGTGTTGAAAAAGTCTTCATATATCGTGAAAAGGGATCCGATCCGTCGATGCATGCCGGGGCAGGGCTCCTGCGCAACGATGGCAGCCTGCGACCGCTGTGGTTCACTGTTGCCACTCTGATCCGCCAGCTCCAGGGCTTTGATGGCCGCGCCTTGAGGCTCCCATCCGCAGATCCGAAGGTGTGGATGTATCTCTGGGACGACGGAAAACGCAAGCTGGTCACCGCCTGGAGATACGAAGGAACATCGAAGCTCGGAATCGATTTTGGAAAGGCCAATGTCGTCGATGCGTTCGGCAATGCCTCGTCCGTTGACAGCACAGCCGATCTTGCACTAAGCGAATTTCCGATCTACATGACGCTTACAGCTCCGGCCGCAGGGCTTGCCAAGATTGTCGCTGACGCCCAGAAGCTGGCGAAGGCCAATGCGGCGGAACGCGCCTCTCTCGCAGCAAGACCCGCGTATCTCTTCGACTTCGGACCTCCGTCCCAGAGGCTTGGAATCCTGAAGGGCTTCGGTCTGCCCAGGACATACACATGTGTCAGCAAGGATTCAGTCTGGGACGAGAAGAAAGGCTACGGATTTGCGAATCCCGCAATGGCCGACGACGACCGGCA
This sequence comes from uncultured Victivallis sp., assembly GCA_964506605.1. Classification (GTDB taxonomy): domain Bacteria; phylum Verrucomicrobiota; class Lentisphaeria; order Victivallales; family GWF2-50-93; genus GWF2-50-93. Next base: position 17,464 of record CAZDNQ010000024.1, read on the forward strand.
CTGGATCGGAGATCCTCTCGAGCGCGATTCATGCAAGATCAATCCTGGGAACACGTTCAAGTTCAAGATCCAGCAGCCGGGGAAATTCCGCGTGAAGATCTCTGCTGAGGCGAACAACGGACAGGAAGGGAACATCACCCTCAAGACCGCAGCAGGTTCCGAGCAGAAGAAGATCGGAGGCAAGGAGCATGTGGTCGAGTTCGTTGTCGACGGTGCGCAGATGCTGGAGGTCGCCATCCCCGACTATGGAGGACTTAACTGGATCTCCGCGATCGGCGAAGCGAAGTAGGAAGACGGTTGTCAGTTGATAGTCGTCAGTTGCCAGTTGTCAGGTGCTAGGTGCCGATAATGCAACCTGTCATCATGCTGTTTTTCTATCTGTGTTATCTGTGGGCATATATAGAGGTTTAGAGGTGCCTTTGAGAATTACCGGCATCAGTCAATTTACTTTTTCCCGCCTTGTGCTAACTTTCAGGATTAATCAACATCAACGTTTCTGAAAGGTCTGATATGCCTCCGCAATTTGTGCTGCAGATGATGAATGTCTCGAAGTTCTACAACGACAAACCAGTCCTCCAGGACATCAGCCTCTCCTTCTATTACGGAGCGAAGATAGGGATAGTGGGCGAGAACGGATCAGGAAAATCCACGCTCCTCAGGATCATGGCCGGACTCGACACCGACATACTCGGCACAGCCCAGCTCTCGAAGAACATGCGTGTGTGCCACGTCCCCCAGGAACCGCGCCTCAATCCGGAAAAGACCGTCCGCGGCAACCTCGAGGAGGCTGTAAAGCCCATCCAGGATCTGATCGCCAGATATGACGCCGTCTGCGCAAAGCTCGGGGAGAAGATTTCCGAGGAGGAGATGAACAAGCTCGGAAACGAGATGGACCGTCTGCAGACCGAGATCGACAAGGTCAACGGCTGGGAGCTCGACCGCATGCTCGACATGGCGTCGGACGCGCTGGTGCTTCCGCCGGACGACATGGACGTGACCAAGCTCGCCGGAGGCGAATGCCGCCGTGTCGCCCTCTGCAAGGCGCTGCTTGAGAAGCCGGACCTGCTGCTCCTCGATGAACCGACCAACCATCTCGATGCCGAGACCGTCGCCTGGCTCGAACAGGCCCTCCGCGAGTACCATGGCACAG
>CAZDNQ010000025.1:0-18499 GCA_964506605.1 uncultured Victivallis sp.
CCTGGCGGCCGTGCTGGGGAGGATGAAATCGGTCGAAGCATGGACCTGCCCGACAAGAAGTCCGGCCGCATCAGCCCCGGACTTGATTACGGCATACACGTCCGTTTCAGTCTTTATCCCGCAGATCTTGACTTTCATTTCCACCCCTCCAGGATCAATTCATGACGCGTTTTAAACCTCAGAGGACACATGGAAGAAGGTTAAAAAGATGCCGCAATCCCGCGCAATGTGAAATCGCAGCCTCCGAATTCGGCTCCTTCGATGTTCCTGACGAAATATCCAGCATCCCCTCCGACAACAATGATGCTGCATCTGGAAAATCCAGCTTCTTTCCTTATCCCGGCAATTATCTCCTTCACTGAGCCTATCACAGCAAGATCTGTTCCACTCAGGATGGCCGACTTGGTATCCCTCCCCAATGCTCCAGGTATTTTCTGCGAAATCCGCACAAGTGGAAGCTGGGAAGTAAAATCATTCAGAGCCTTCCTCAGGAGCATCCTGCCGGGCAGTATCGCACCGCCGATGAATTCCCTCCTAGAATTTACCGCATCGACCGTTATCGCAGTCCCGCAGTCGACTATTATTGCCGGCAGCTTTGCGAACTTCGCAGCCGCGGCAGCATTAGCGATCCTGTCGGCGCCAAGCGTCGAGGAATCAACCTTGGCCAGGCTGACCGGCAGACTGGACTTCCGGCCTATCCAATGGATATTGAGATCCTTGAGGAACTTCCTCGCCTCAGGCACGACAGTTGATGCAATCGCCGGCATGTCATATCCACCCAGCGGAATCTTCTTTCCGGCAAGCAGAGACGCTGTCGGGAAATAACGGATCCCTTGGATCTTCCCTTTTGAGAAAACCCCGTACTGGATTCTGGTGTTCCCAATGTTGACGACAAGGATTTTCATATTCAACTCATATCATTTTCCCGCATCGCGGAAAAATCAGTTATCACGATATTTGATCGTCAGCGCAAGGTCGATAGACACGAGTATTGCATTCATGACATACAGGTATATGACATAGTCATTGCAGTTGAGAAGCTTGTGCACTATTCCAGATACATATCCCGTGAGCACGATGCTCAGGAAATAAGTGCTCTTGCCCTTGGAGACCTTGGTCTTCCAGAGACGCCAGATGGAAAAAGGCCATGCGGCACCGAAACATATCAGCATTATGGCTTCGAAGATGGTTGTTGTATCCATTACTGTCTGGCACCTTTGTCTTCAGGTTGTACGACCGGAGGGGGCTCCACTGGCGCTACGGCCTTCTCCTCGGCCTTCTTCATCAGCTTCTCCTGCTCCTCAGCCTGCTTTTTGACGGCTTCCTGGAGCTGAGACAGCTTTTCCTTGTCCTGTCTTGCGTTCTCAATTTCCCTGATAAGATTCAGTTTTTCCTCGGCGAACTTGCTCTTGAGATCAGCGATCTCCGTCGTCCTGGCGTTCTCCGAATCCTTCAGCTCCTTGGCCTGCTTCTCCAGTCCTGACTCAAGCTTGCCAATCTCATTTTCCTTCTCGCGGATCGTGTTCTTGTTGGATTCCATCTGATCCTGTGCGGTCTTGAGCGCACCAAGGTAGGTCCTATTCTCCAGGATCAGCTTCTGGTTGTCGGTATAGGACGTCTCGATCTTCATGTAGAAGAAGACACCTGCGCATATAAGTACGAAAAAGAGCATGACTACCAGCGCGAACCACATGTTCGCCCTGGACGCGCTTCTCTCGTTCATCCTCTCCATCTCCTCGATCCTGCGGTTCATCTCCACAAGGGTGTTCTTTATGGTTTCACCCATTTCGGTCATGGACTTCCTGAGCACAAGGCCCGTGTTGTCGGATTCTCCCGGTCCGGACTCTTCTCCTTCAGGACGGGCCTTGTCCGCGACCTCCCCATGCACCGGATGCCGCTTCGCAAGCTCCTCCTCGATGTCAAACGAAGAAAGACCGCTGTTCCTCAGCTCGGAGATCTCCTTGAGGACGTTCACGGACGCATCGGTATAGACCTTCCTCTTGCCCTGGATCTTGTAGTCGATGTAGGAGGAATATCTTACAAGCCAGTCGGTGACCGTCGTGCGTGGAACATTCAGCACTTCGGCAAGCTCTATGACAGTATATTTCTTCGAATCGCTCATTTTCTGTTTTCCTTCTTCAATATTTCCCTTATTTTCGCTATGTCATCCCTGATCTGCACCTTCAATGCGTCAACCGACGAGAAGCAGAGCTCGGAACGTATGTACTTAATAAATTCGATTTCAAGGGGCTTACCATATATCATATCGGCGAATCCGTCCATCAGATGGGCCTCTATCAGCAGGTTCGCAGGATTCTTGTGCTTAAATGTCGGGGCGTTCCCTATCGAGATCGCCGCAGGATATCTGCCCCCCTCGCATACGGCAAACCCTGCATATACACCCTTGGGGGGAATTATCCCGTGGGTCACGGAAAGATTCGCTGTCGGACAGTCCAGCACCTTCGTGGCTATGTTCTCACCGTGTTCAACCTTTCCCGCCAGGCTGTAAGGCCTTCCAAGCATCTTGTTCGCTGTCTCCAGAAGCCCGCCGGTCACAGCCCTCCTTATCGAGGTGCTGCTTACCGGCTGACCGTCCATCATCAGTTCCTCCACCGCAGAGAACCTGATCTTCTCCTTCTTTGCGAACTTGTCCAGCGTCTCTATGTTCCCCTTCCCTCCTGCTCCAAACCGCCATTTCCTACCGACGCAGATCCCGCAGAGCCTGACGTCCGGTGAAAACAGGCAGTCCTGAAGGAACGTCTCCGCGTCGTCGTTCGCAAACTCCCTGGTGAAAGGGAATGTGATCACGGTCCTTATCCCGAATGAATTTATAAGCTGTATCTTCTTCTCCTGTGAAACAATCAGCAGGGGCGGCTCGCTGGGATTCAGAATCTGCCTCGGATGCGGATAGAACGTCAGCGCCGCAGGTGTCGAATCGGTCTCTTTTGCTATCTTCGCAAGTTCCTTCAGGAGAAGCTGATGCCCAAGATGGACGCCGTCGAAGACGCCAATGGCGACAGACACCCTGCGTATCCCATGCTGGGCAAGGGATTCCACCGAAGATGTGTTGATGCAGTTTTTTACAGGTTCCATATCCCCACTCGATTTATGCAACCCGTAAAGTTAAAAGATTTTCACGGAAAGTCAATGGCTGGAAGGAAGTTGCAAAGAGTTTTATCCTAAAGCTGCGTCTGATAATTTCAATATCCGACATTAATCGAAAAATCCTCTCCAGCGGAAAATCCCCTGTTGGAACCGGGATTTCCATAGTTTTCCATGCCATCGGCTCCGGTACTGTATACAAGGAATCCTTTCTCCGTCTTGAAATAGCGGATGGAACCGCCATCAACAGGATCAGCCGGAACTTCGCCCATCTGACCGGGGACGAGCATCGAGAGGCTGTCAGGAACTTTTCCATTCTTGATCTTGTATGCTTCGATTGCGGCGGCCGTACGGACGACCCGCGCCCTGGACACCAGGATAATTTTCTTTTCAGCGATGGCGCAGAGATGGGGCATGTAGATCCTGACCGCGAACAGATACCAGGGAAGAGTTTTTATCCTGGATTCGATATTTTCCATGGATTTCATCATGTTTTCCGGCTTGCCCTTGGCAAGATCTACAAGTTCTGCGAAAAATCCGATGCATGAGAGATTGTTAAGCTGTCTCAGGCATGAGGCATCGAACAGGAAGAACACCGTCTTCTTCATGAAAGGGCTCTTCCTGACAAATCCCGGAAAATCATATATCGCGTATTCCATGAACTCCTCAAGATAATATTCCGAAAGGACCAGGCTCCTCTCGCCGGCGTAGGCGCGTTCCAGCGGCCTCATCTGTTCAAAACTGGCGGTTTCCTGTCCAATCAGTTTCAACTGGTTCTCATCCAGGCATCCCTTTGATATCAGCCTTTCAACGCTGTCGAGGGCGTAATGCTCCAGCGCCATCTGGATGATGAGTGAATCAGGCAGCGGTTCGTTCTCGAGCGAACGGGAAAGTTTGCATGAATCCAACGCAGCATCGAATGCCTTCCGGACATCCCCCTCCTCGGTGGCAACAACGGTCTGGAGATATAGAAGCCTTGCCGCCTGCCGCAGCTTCGAATGGTATGCAAGGCTCCGTTCAGCATCGCTTATTTCAACTGGGAACCTGCATGTTCCGGCCTCGGCCGCCTTGTGGATTAGCTCAAGAGACTTCGCGTTTGCCACAAGATAGGCTTTCGCATTTTCCATCATGATTCCCGGAATCGCCGTACCGACAGGAGGGATTTCGGCGGAACCGCAGACCATCAGGTTTTTCTCATCGACATTTTCAGGACGGGCGCAAATCTTGCCGAACGCCTCCTCGTATATCGGAGCCGCATTCTTCAGTGGTGGCTCGACATACCATTTCTCCAGCTCCTCGGGACTTGCCGGATAGCCGCCGCTGCGGATTTCGCGCGCCTTCGAGTGCACCTTGTATTCAAGAATCAGGAAATAGGCGACATATGCGGCCGCAAAGCCAAGAACCACCGCGAGCAGCACCAACAGCTTCTTCCTTTTGATTTTACCGTGCTTTTCCATTTTCCCTTTCCTGTATAATCCTGGAGAAATTAGCATATGCCTGCCAAAAGTAAATTAAAGAGAATGGAGATAATGAATCCAGCATCAACTTTCATTCCTCAAGATATATTTTATTAATTAAAATGAAAAAGTTTACAATTATAGCATTTGTCCTTGTTGTTGCATGGCTTCAGGCAGCCTTATGCGAAGATAGTGTCATAAACGCCCGTCCTGCAAAACGAGCAGATGTCCTTGGATCATGGGAATCTATAAAAATCACAATGACCCAGCCAGCCAGAGCTAAGGACGCAGAAGGAATGAAACAGTGGATTACATTTAATCCTGACAACACCATTACCATGCGAATGGAAAATGGAAAGGAATACAGGAGCAATACTGGAAAATTGAATTATATGGAAGACGGAATAATAGAGCCAGTTATCGAAGGACCCCAGCCAAAGGCTAAAATCTTATGGCGATGCTCGATTGAAGGCGAGATCTTAAAAATAAATATCGATGGTATTGGTGTTATGGAACTCAAAAGGATAAAGCAGGCTGCGGAAAAACCTGAAGGCATGAGTCAGCCAGGCCCAGAAGTGCCCAAGTAATCATTGTCACCATCTGTCGCCAAACTAATTTCTGATTTAAAATTGCATTTACCTATTTGTCCTGTAAAAATTTCGCCCTACGAAATTCCAAATCAAATTGTTTTATGATGAGTTCTCGTATATGAGGACGAATCCGATGGAGTGCGCAGACAGAGTCTGCGCTTTCAAAGAAAAACAAAGCGGTGACTTCGTCACACGCACTCCAAGGTCAGGTCAGAGCACCTGACGTAAATACAAAAAAGACAGTTCAGACAAAATATCTTCCCTTCTTTCAGCTGTCCCTACTTCGCGTGCCGGGTGCTGCAGGGCCAGTTGTCCGTACGGAACGGCGATGCAGGAAGTCCGAGGCTGTTACCGAGATTGCATTCGGGATTGTCCGCCCAGGCATAGCGCGCAGCCACAGGCTTCTTAACCTTTGAGGAACGGACAATCACTGTCCTGCCTGCGATCTTCGCATCAGCCCACTGGAACTTGCGGTCTGATCCGGCAACTGAGAAACTCCTCAGCTTTTTCCCGTCAATTGACTTGAGGGAAGCTCCATCAGTCTCGAATTTCAGGATGATCGAATCGCCTTTCACTATCATTCCCTTGTAGACGGGCCCGTCAGCAACGACTTTCTTCCCATAAGTCTTCTTGAGAGCCTGGAGGGCAAGCCTGAGCCCGACGTCATATTTGTTTTTCGGATGTATGTCCTTCGCCTCGCCGACATCAATCGCCACCGCCAACCCGCTGTTCGGGACTTTTACAGAAGTGAGTAGCTGGGCTTCGCGCAGTTCCGCCCAGCTGCTCTCGGCCGGAATATCAAGGTTGGCCATGTAGTTCGCAAGCTGGACGATGTAGAACGGGAAGGATCCGCAGTTCCAGCGTTTCCTCCAGTCACGGATCATGGCTGGCAGAAGCTTCCTGTACTGGTACGCCCTGTCGGCATTGGAACATCCCTGGTACCAGATCGCACCCTTTATCCCGAGTGACAGGAGCGGACTTATCATCGCGTTGAAAAGCTTCGTGCTGTTTATCGTCGAGGAGACAATTATCCCAAGTTCGACGGCTGTCAGCCATTTCCCCTTGAGGCTTATCTCCTCAGCCTCCTTGCCGGCAGGATAGATCCTCATCTTCTCGGCAGGTCCCATCATTCCGCCGGACATGAACTGGTCGAATATCCTGGCCGCTATTACGGCCTCACCTTTTTTCACTAGGCTTCCGGGCACCTTGTACTTCCTTGGGACCGTCCACCAGCTTTCCGTTTCCTTGCCAGTCCGACCGACCTCCCTGCCATTGAAGAATGTGACATCAAAATCGTCGAGGGCGCCAAGTTCCAGGAAAAGATCCTTGCCTTCCCATGAGGCGGGAATTTTAATCTTCTTCCTGAACCAGACTGCGCCGTCGAGCATGTAACCCTGGCTCTCCCAGGATCCGGGCGTGTTCATCTCAATCCATTTCGAATCGTCGAAATACAGTTCCGCCCATTTCGCTGTGGCAGGATTTCTTCCCGGATCCGCCAATGTTCCATCGATACCGTGCTTCAGCCCCTTAGGAGCCGTGAAATTGAAGATCTTCCTGTAAGGTTCCAGGGCTTTCCTGTATATTGAAATGTCATTTGAGACTAGATGGTTCAGCTCGGGGAACAATTTGAGTCCTTCCTTGCTTGTCCACGCCTCAGCCTTTGTTCCGCCCCAGCTGGTGTGTATGAGGCCGATCGGGATGTCAAGCCTGCCCTTGAGCTCGCGTCCGAAATGATATGCAACACCTGAAAACTGCTCCACGGCCGCCGGATTGCATTCCGACCACGATCCTTCGCATGTTTCCAGAGGCTCGTCAGCCGTCACTCTTGGCACCGTAAAGAGCCTGATTGCGGAATTCGCAGAATTCCTGATCGCCTCGTCGGCGCCGATCGTCTGCTTTAAAGGCCATTCCATGTTCGACTGGCCGGAACAGACCCAGACGTCGCCCACAAGAATATTTTGGATTTGGAGATTGGGTGATTTGGCGATTTTTGATGAGGAGATGGTTATTGTGCAGGGTTCGCAGGAGATCTTCAGAGGTGCGAATTCGACACACCACTTTCCGTTTCTTCCGGCTATGGCTGATTTTTTCTGGCCATCTTGTCCTGAGCCTGTCGAAGGGGCAAATTCTACGGTTATTCTGTCACCAGGAACCGACCATCCCCATACCGGGAATTTCCTGCCATGCTGTATGACCATGTTGCTGCCGAAGATCGAGGGGAGACGAAGAGAGTGTTTCATGAAAACTCCATGAGTTTGTTGAACAACCAATATCCAACAAGGAATTTCCAATATCCATAGCGGCAGGAATTACATCATCAATATAATTATCGAAGCTTCAACTTCGTAATTGGACATTCCTTGTTCGACATTCGATATTCATCACTATCTCTCAAAATACGTATATCCGCGCAGTCCGTTTTCAAAGGCGTCCATGACCACCTTGCGTTCTTCAGGAGTTATCTTCCCGTCCTGGACGGCCTGTTCGGCCTGGTCCCTGAACTGCGCCATCATGGTCTTCGGATCATATTCGACGTATGACAGCACATCCGCAACGGAGTCGCCTTCGATTTCACCGACAAGCTCATATCCTCCGTTTTCATTCACCCTTATGCTGACGACATTCGTGTCTCCAAGGAGGTTGTGCAAATCGCCGAGGGTCTCCTGATAAGCTCCGACAAGGAAGACTCCGAGATAATATTCCTCCTCGGGCTTGAGATCATGCAGCGGGAGAGTCTTCCTCACGTCGTGCAGGTCGATGAACTTGTCTATCTTGCCGTCGCAGTCGCAGGTGATGTCCGCGATGATCGCCTCGCGCATGGGAGCCTCGTCCAGCCTGTGGATCGGCATTATCGGGAAAAGATGGTTGATGGCCCAGGAGTCGGGAAGCGACTGGAACACGCTGAAGTTGCCGTAGTAGATGTCCGCCAGGGCGGACTCGATGCCTTCGAACTCGTCCGGGACATATTTGAGCTTGCCCACGTCCTTGGCAATGTTTACGACCACATGCCAGAATATCCGTTCAGACAGTGCCCTTTCCCTCAGGGAGATGTCTCCGTTCTTGAAGAGCTGCCTGATCTCGTCCCTGTAGTAGACGGCGTCGTTGTATGATTCCTGGATGTTTTTCGTGTTCTGCGATTTTGCGACTTCCATGAGATTGTGTATCATCTCGTGGGAGTTCTTCTGAAGCTTCTCGGGGAGCGGAATTGCTTCGAACCTGCTGACATCGAGTATATTGAATATCAGCACCGAGTAATATGCGACAGTCGCCCTGCCGGATTCAGTTATCAGATCCGGATGAGGGATGTTCTTCTCGTTGAGGGCGGTCATTATCATCTCAATGATGTCCGCGCAGTATTCTTCGAGGGTATAGTTCCTGCTGCTCGGGAAATTGGTGTGCGAACCGTCGTAGTCAACAGCGAGTCCGCCGCCGAGATCCAGGAATCCCATCCTTGCGCCCTCCTCGACAAGTCCGGAATATATCCTGCAGGCCTCCACGATCGACGCCCTGATGTGGCGGATATTGGAGATCTGCGAACCGAGATGGTAGTGGAGAAGCTGTAGGCAGTCAAGCATGTTGTGTTCGCGCAGGGTGTCTATCACATCCACCAGTTCGCTCGTGTTGAGCCCGAAGACGCTCCTGTCACCGCCGGACTCGGACCAGTGCCCCCCCGCCTTGGTCGACAGCTTGATCCTGATTCCGATGAGGGGTTTCACGTTGAGCTTCGCGGCGCGTTCGAGGATCAGCGGGAGCTCGCTGGGCATCTCCAGCACGAAAAAGCAGTTGATTCCCATCTTCCGGGCGTAGAGCCCGAGATCCACGAACTCCTCGTCCTTGTATCCGTTGCAGATCAGGCATGATTCGCTGTCCTTGAGCATGGAAATGGCGACGAGAAGCTCGGCCTTGCTGCCCGCCTCGAGGCCGTGATGGTATCTCGAACCGAACTTGGTGACCTCCTCGATAACCTGCTGCTGCTGGTTGACCTTGATGGGATATACCCCCTTGAACGCGCCCTTGTAGTCGAATTTGGAGATGGCCGTCCTGAAAGTCTCGTGGAGGATCGTGATCTGCGAGTCGAGTATGTTTCCCAGCCTGAGGAGGACCGGCACGTCCATGCCGCGGGCCTTGAGGCCGGTGACGACTTCGGGGATGCTTATCGTCGGGGGCTTCCCGGTTCCCATCGGAGTTATTACGACTTCGCCCTTTTCGGATATGCTGAAGTATCCGGCGCCCCAGTTGCGTATGCCGTAAAGATCGGCCGAATTGTCGACCGTCCACCTCTCCAGATGTTCCTTCTTTATCACCTTGTAACTATTTCACCTCTTTTTTTCCAAATGAAAAAATAATATATTGGTTCCGACTGCGATTTCAACGAATCAATCCTCCAATGGAAAAACAAATTTGATTTGCTGATTCCCCTGCCGTACTGTTACCAGGAAAATTCCAGTAAGCAAAGAAAGGATTGCGAGGATGCCCAGCGACTCCAATTACATGTGGGTGATATCCCTCATATTCCTTCTCGCCCTTATGTTCATATGGAACACCTCATCCGCATCCGCCGGAAACGGCACCGCCTACTACGTCCATCCCGACGGCAGCGATGAAAACACGGGAACGTCGCCTGAGAAGCCTTGGAAGAGCATTGCCCGGGCGAACAGGCAGTCTCTCAGGCCCGGAGACAAGCTCCTCTTCGCCGGTGGAAAATCATTCACAGGGACTCTTGCCCTTGATGCGAAATCCGCAGGCACGCCGGAAAATCCCGTGACAATCGGATCCTACGGTGAAGGAAGGGCGGCAATACAGGCGGGAACAGGAAGCGCGGTGATCGTTCGCGATGCCGGCGGTATCGAGATCTGCGATCTAGTCTGCGACGGCGGAGATCGGACGAAGAACAATGGCTGCGGAATCGCGGTTGTGAACACCCTGCCAGGAAATAAGAAATTGAAACATGTGGTGATCCGAAACGTGGATGCGCACGGGTTCGGACGTGACATAAGGGGGGAAGGCGGATTTTTCCCGGCAGGATGCGGCATATTGGTCGGCGGTGTGGCAGCAGACGGCAGCAAGAGCGGTTTCGAGGACATCCTGATCTCGGGATGTTCATCATACGACAACGAATTCTTCGGAATCTACATCACCGGATACTGGGACGAGAAGGCTAAGGAGTTCGCAAACCGGAATGTGACCGTCAGGGACTGCAGGATGTATAAGAACACCGGAGATCCCGACTACAAGGACAACCATTCAGGAAGCGGACTGCTTGTCGAGGATGTCGATGTCGGTCTGGTTGAAGGCTGCACCGCCTGGGAAAACGGCGCCATGTGCAACAAGGCTCCCGGAGGACCGTGCGGTATCTGGGCCGCCGTGGCGCGCAAGGTCGTAATCCAGAACTGCGAGTCTTTCAGGAACCGCACAGGAACCTCTCCGGACGGCGACGGCTTTGATCTGGACGGCGGATGCATCGAATGCGTAATCCAGTACAACTACAGCCATGACAACGACGGCGCCGGATTCCTTGTCTACACCTATTCAGGCGCCCCACAGGAGGACAGGGGAAATATTGTCCGTTTCAATGTAAGCGAGAACGACGCCGTGAAACTCCGCCAGTACGGCGCAATCTACGTAGGGAATGACGGGAAAGGGATGTCAGGCGTAGAAGTCTACAATAACACCTTTATTACAAACCAGCCGGCACATGCGCTGGTAAATATCCATGGGAAGAACATAGGAGCAGCGTTCAGGAACAATATATTCATTACAAAGGACGCTCCGCTTGTCAAGATTGACAAGGACAGCGACAAGATCCTGTTCCAGGGCAACCTCTACTGGTCTGATAAAGGCTTCAAGGTGGCAGGCGAAAAGATATTTGACAGTCTTGATTCATGGAGGGTGTCAGGGAAAGAAACGATAGGCGGGAAAACTTCCGGAATTCTGGCGGATCCCAGACTTCCTTTGTCGGAACCACGCGGCGAGGAAGGAGATCTAAAAAGGATTAAGAATTTAAAAAGCTTCATCCTCCCTTCAGATTCTCCTGCTGCCGGCGCTGGCATGGATCTGAAGAAACTATTCAAGATAGAACCTGTAAGCTCTGATTTCATCTCTGGCAAAATATCAGACAAAAGATATGATATCGGGGCATGCGGAACAAACAGATAAGGATAGAAATACTATGGAATACACTGTTCAGAACATCATCGACAAAATCATGGATGCCATCCCACAGGGGACAAGACAGGACACCGTTGACACCCTTAAATGCGGCGACCCGGACATGAAGGTGACAGGAATCGTTTCGACCTTCATCGTTACCATGGACGTGATAAAGAAGGCGGAGGCGCTGGGTGCAAACTTCATCATCACCCACGAGCCGACATGGTATGACCACAGGGATGAAGTCGAGAAATGGCTGAAGGATGATCCTGTCGTCGCCAAGAAAAAGAAGGAGCTTGCGAAGAAGAATATCGCCGTCTGGCGCTTTCATGACAACTGGCACAGGAACAATCCCGACGGCATCGTCACCGGAATGGCGCACAAGCTTGGCTGGGAGGAATATCAGGGCGCGGTCAACCAGCAGCTCTTCATCCGTGATCCCGTCACTCTCAGGAAGCTCGCCGAGGAGCTGAAAAAGACTTTTGGGCTTAAAACCATCCGTGTAATCGGCAGGCCGGACCAGAAGATCAGGCAGATAGGCCTGACAGTCGGTGCCTACGGCGGCGAGTACCAGGTGAAATTCCTTTCCAAGCATACGGAAGTCGATACATTGGTCTGCGGCGAAACGGTGGAATGGCAGACTGGCGAATACATACGCGACGCCACGTTGCAGGGCCGCGAGATCTCTCTGGTCATCCTCGGACACGTCCTCAGCGAACAGGAAGGCATGAACTATCTTGTGGAATGGCTCAAACCAAAGGTTCCCGGACTCCCGATCCATTACGTCGAAGTCCCGGACTTGTTCACTTTTATATAGGTATGTTGGGCTTTAGCCCGACAATTCTTAAATGAATGTCGACGGATTAAAATCCATCCTACTAAAAAGGCAAAAATGAAAACTTGTTACCTTTTATTGGTCTTCTTTTTTCTTTTCACCAACTATTCTGCTCAATCTCAATCCTTCCCCGACAAAATCTTCCTGGCGGACACGGTGGTCAATGTGACCTTGCCTCCATATGGCGCGAAGCCGGACGACGGAATTGACGATACCGCCGCGATCCAGAAGGCGATCACAGATAATGTCGATACCGGCAGGTTTATCTACTTCCCGGCAGGCACCTATGACATCAGCGACACTCTTTATGCCAAGAACGCAAAGGGATTATGGAAGCCTCATCTGACTTTGCAGGGTCAGAACCGCGACAAGACGATCCTGCGGCTCAAGGACAAGTCTGCGAACTTCGCAGATCCGGCAAAGCCGAGGGCGGTCATAGTTACTGCTTCGCTATGGGAGAAAGGGGATTCCATCGAGGGCGGAGGGAACAAGGCGTTCAGAAACAACATATTTGATCTTACCGTCGACACCGGCTCAGGAAATCCGGGCACGGTCGGCATCGATTACGCGGTCAGCAATATCGGCTCAATTGAAAATGTTCTTATCAGGAGCGGAGACGGACAGGGAGCCGCCGGAATTTCAATGATAAGGAAGATTCCTGGGCCAGGACTGATCAAGAATGTGACGATAATCGGATTCGACATAGGTTTCGATTATGCGGACGGACAGTATGGAATGACTCTTGAAAACATCACATTGAAAAACCAGAACAAATTTGGAATCCGCCTATCCGACAACGTCCTGCATATCCGCAGGCTGTCAAGCGAGAACAAGGTTCCGGCAGTGATATTGACGAAAGCAATCGGAGTTCTGACACTTGTCGATTCCAAACTTTCCGGAGGATCATCGAATCTGCCTGCGATTGACTGTTCAGGAAGCCTGCTTATGCGGAATATTTCCATCGAAGGGTACAGGCCGAAGCCTATAAGATATCACGGCACAGATATTGAGTCCGGCAGGGAATTTGCGAAACCCGCAGTTCTCGGCAATACAACTGCAGAATCCAAAGCGCTTCTAACTGTAGAGGACACCCCTGAATATTGGAATACTGATCTTGCGGACTGGATTGCCGTCGGAGCGCGCAAGGACGGGGAGAAGGATGATACAGCGGCGATCCAGCGGGCGATGGATTCCGGCAAGGGAACTGTTTATTTCCCGAACAAGCGGATTTATTTCCTTTCGGACACGCTGATTGTCCGAGGTTCCCTCAGACAGATATTAGGAATGGGCTCCGAGATCAACCTTGGAGGCGCGAAGGAACCGTTCAGCGACAAAAAGAATCCACGTCCGCTGATCAGGATTGATGAGACAAAGTGCGACGCCGTCTTTTTCGAGAACATGTTCTTCAATGCGCAGTATCCTGGCGAAGTAATATTCGAGAACAACTCGCCGAAGACGGTTGTCATCAGACACTGCGCGGGCTGGATCGGGGCCGGTGGGGACCGTCACAGCTACCGGAACACTGAAAAAGGAACGGGTAAGCTTTTTGTTGAGGATGTGTTCATGCCGGGCTGGGAGTTCAGGAAGCAGAACGTCTGGGCGAGGCAGTTCAATCCGGAGAACAACGGCGGGGATGGCAGCTATGCGCAGGTTCTGAATGCAGGCGGGAACCTCTGGATCCTCGGGTTCAAGACTGAAGGTCCGGCGCCGTTCATCGAAACAAGGGATGGAGGGGCGACGGAACTGCTGGGAGCGTATAACTATATTTCAGCCACAGATTCGGAGAAGGTGCCGGCGGACTCCGTTCCTTATATTATAAAGGATTCAAAGGCGGCGCTGTCATTCGTCACCGACAACTTCCGGGACAACGACTACAAGGTGTATATCCGGGAGGAGCAGTCCGGCAGGATATCTGAGTTCAAGGGTTCGGATCTCTATCCACGCAACGGCGGCAAGGGCGACAGGTCATTTGCCGTTCCTCTTTACCGCAGCGGTGCTGGTCAATCTGGAAAAGCTCCTTAAAAGATGCGAATTCCGCAAATTCCTCTGTTTTTATGCCATAACATGCGGTTTTATGGCATGAAAAAAGCTGAAATTTTCCTTGGGTTTGGAACCTTTTAATATTGTGTTTGTCAAATAATTTGTATATAATATGTAGTATAAACTTAAGGGCTGGGACATGAATTCGGCGAAAAAATATGAATTCAGGAACTTGAAGAACTCTTCGGACAAGATACTGATCTGCCCGAAGTGCATGGAAATGCTCTTCCGGGACGACATAGAGCACTTCTCGTGCTGCCCTTACTGCAATGCGAAGATAGAAGTGGATCAGGAGCTTGAGGACTTCCTGCTGAAGCCCTTTGTGGACAACTGGGTTTCCGCGCAGAGCCGGGCAAGTTCTTCGCTGACCATGCCTGAAAACTGACGATTTGCCTCCCCTCAATTATTTTTAAAAATAATTCCAAGATCTCCTTGACAGGGGGTCAAAAGCACCTATTTTACACGGCTCTATCAAATTTTTTTAAATTTTTTCACATTATTGGCTTTACCGGAGAAATGTGCGTGAAATACCGGCTTCCGGGAGCCCTAGGGAGATTTTGCAAATGAAAGTAAGAGCATCGGTCAAGCGTCGTTGTGAGTTCTGCCAGATAATCAAAAGAAAAGGCGTGGTCAGAGTGCAGTGTTCTCGCAACGCCCGCCATAAACAAAGACAAGGTTGATTTAATACCTTTAAGGAAGGGAAAGACATATGCCTCGTATCCTCGGTGTTGACATACCCGGAAAAAAACGTATCGAGTTCGCGCTCCCCTATATCTATGGAATAGGGCAGGCCAGAGCTCTTGAAATCATCAAGAAGGCCAACATCCCCCTCGGGACAAAGGCCGACAAGCTCAGTGATGAACACATCGCCAAGATCACCACGATCCTCCAGAACGACTACGTTGTCGAAGGAGATCTCCGCAGGCTGGTCGCCGGCGACATCAGACGTCTTGTAGCCATCGGCACATACCGCGGCCACAGGCATCGCAGGGGTCTCCCGGTAAGGGGTCAGAGGACGAAGACCAACGCCAGGACCAGGAAAGGCAAGAGGAAGACCGTCGGAGCGATCCGCGACAAGACAGAGAGAAGGATCGTCGCGTCCGACAAGGGCGGCGAGGCCGGAGCACCGGCCGCAGCAGCTGCAGCGCCGAAGGCGGGAGCAGCACCGGCTGCAGCAGCGAAGGCAGGGGCAGCACCAGCAGCGGCAGCGAAGGCCGCACCAGCCGCAGCTCCCAAGAAAAAGTAATGCTTTATCATAATCACGGAAGGTAAATTTATGGCTGAAGATAAAAAAGACCCCAAGGAAACCAAGGAAAAGGCCAAGAAGGCTGATACTGCGGCAGCACCGAAGAACGCCGACGCCACAGCGGCGGCACCGGCAGCGGCTGGCGCCGAAGGCGCGGTCGTCGAGGAAGGGAAGAAGAAGGCGAAGATCACGCGTATCGTCCCGACCGGCATCGCATATGTCCATTCCACTTTCAACAATACCAAGGTGACTTTCACGGATCTCCATGGAAACGTCCTCTGCTGGGGAAGCGCAGGCAGGTCCGGATTCAAAGGTTCCAAGAAGAGCACCGCATATGTCGCACAGCTCGTTGCGACCGAGACCGCCAAGAAGGCCCAGGCCATCGGCATGAAGGAAGCTGAAGTCAGGATCAAGGGTCCTGGCGCAGGACGCGAGTCAGCAGTCCGTGGAATAGCCGCAGCCGGAATCGAGATTCTGGCGCTCCAGGACATGACACCTGTCCCGCACAATGGATGCAGGCCGGCCAAGAGACGTCGTGTCTAATTTCCAGCAGTTCAATCAACCAACAAAAACAATAACATATTTGAAATAATTCCTGGAGGTAATCCAATGCCAGCTTTAAATGCCTTCCCAATGCCTCGTTCAGTGGAGATTGAGGAATCATCCTCCACTCCGGTCTACGGGAAATTCACAGCAGCCCCCCTTCAGAGAGGATTCGCCCACAGCATCGGCAATTCGCTCCGCAGGATACTTCTTTCATCCCTCGAGGGTTCCGCGATATCCGCAATCAGGATCGACGGAGCTTCACATGAGTTCACAACCCTTCCGAACGTGATCGAGGATGTCACGGACATAGTCCTGAACCTCAAGAGGATCCGCCTGAACTGCACCGGCGATCTTCCGAAGACCCTTGAGATCAAGAAAGACAAGCCCGGAATAGTGACCGCCGCCGATATCGTTACGGACGGAACTGTTGAAATCCTCAATCCCGACCAGATCATCTGCACACTGGACAAGAAAGGAAACTTCCGCGCCGAAATCGAGATAATCAAGGGACGCGGATATATCCCGGCTGAAAAGAACAAGAAGGCCGACCAGCCGCTCGGAACAATTCCAATAGACTCCCTCTTCAGCCCGATAACCCATGTCCGCTACAGCGTGGGAACAGCACGCCTCGGCGAAGAGACTGAAATGGACAGCCTCATCCTTGAGATCTGGACCGACGGCAGGATCGCCCCCAGGGACGCCCTTGAGAAATCTGCGAAGATCCTCCAGGATCATCTCAGGCCCTTCCTCGGTTCTCTTGCCGGCGAAGAAGGATCCCTCGCCTCAATCAGCGAAGAGGAACAGAAGATCTACAAGACACTTGTACAGCCTGTTGACAACATCGAACTTTCCGTCAGGGCCCAGAACTGCCTGAACAACGCGAATATCAAGCTCATTGGCGAGCTCTGCCTCAAGTCAGAGTCCAAGATGCTGAAATTCAGGAACTTCGGCAGGAAGTCCCTTGAGGAAATCAAGCAGAAGCTTTCAGCCCTCAACCTTTCCCTCGGCATGACGTTCAGCGAGGAGATGGTGACTCTGCTTCAGACCGAGGCTGAAAAGCTCAAAGCCAAGACTCAGGAGGAAGAATAATGCGCCATCGTAAGTTTACATTCAAGATAGGGCGTACCGACGCCCATCGTACGGCAATGCTTGCCAATATGGTGAGCTCGTTCATCATGCTCGGGGAAATCAAGACGACAGTAGTGAAGGCAAAGCAGGCACGCCGTCTTGCTGAAAAAATGGTCACCTATGCGAAGAAGGGCGATCTGCACCACCAGCGCCTCGCTCTTTCCAAGCTCCGCGACAAGGCGGCAGTGAAAAAGCTCTTTGACGAACTCGGCAAGAAATATGCCGACCGCAAGGGCGGATATACTAGGATTATGCGCCTCGGACAGAGGCTCGGCGACGCCGCTGAGACCTGTATCCTCCAGTTCGTTGGAGAAGAGGCCGCTGCAAAACCCGCCAAGAAAAAGACGGCGGCGAAAAAGGCTGAGAAAGCTGAAGGCAAAGCCAAGAAGGCCCCTGCAAAGGCCGAGGAAAAAGCCGAAGCTGCGAAATAAGGCCTTTCATATGGCATGATTTTAAAAACCCCGGAAAATCTCCGGGGTTTTTTATTTCCATCCTTTGAGTGCTTCTCAGTTCATGATATTTTAATGTTTTACATGCCTTACGGCATTAACTACGAGCTTATTCCCTCTTAAATATGAATTCGTTTGTAGTTAAGCTTGCGAGAGCTGTCCTTATCTTGGGAGGATTCAAATGCCAGATTTCAATGGATACAACGTAGTCGTCACCGGCGGCACACGCGGAATAGGCAAGGCTGTTTCCGAGGCTTTTCTAAAGGCCGGCGCGTCTGTAACCGCCACCTACCATGGGAACCAGTCTGCGGCCGACAAGATGAAACAGTCCTGGGCTGGGCATCCCCTTGAGATCGTTAAGTTCGACATATCCGATTATTCACAGACTGAGGCTTTCTTCAAGGAATATGACGCCGGCCACAAGTCCCTGGAAGTGCTTGTAAACAACGCAGGAATCCGCAGGGACAGCGTTCTTGGCATGATGTCATCACAGGATTGGAACGCTGTTATCTCCACCAACCTCACCGGCACGTTCAACATGAGCAAGTTCGCCGTCCAGAAGATGATGCAGAACAAGTTCGGCAGAATCATCAACATCACCTCCCCTTCCGGCAAATTCGGATTTGCAGGGCAGGCCAATTATGCGGCAGCAAAGGCCGGACAGGTCGCGCTCACGATGTCCCTTGCGAAGGAGACGGCAAGACGCGGAATTACTGTCAATGCTGTTTCTCCGGGCTTCATCGATACTGAATTCATCGGAGATCTGTCTGAGGACATGAAGAAGGCATATATCCAGCAGATACCTCTGAAACGTTTCGGCCGACCAGAAGAAGTCGCCAGCGCAATCCTCTTCCTGGCTTCAAAGGAAGCCTCATACGTCACCGGATCAGTCCTCGAAGTCACCGGCGGCCTGTAAGTCCGAATTAAATCAACCACAATGGTTAAAATTCTAAATT
>CAZDNQ010000026.1:0-18080 GCA_964506605.1 uncultured Victivallis sp.
ACATGTAGAGCATAAGGTTCTCCAGTCCGATCAGATCGATCGCCGTCTGTGTCAGACCGGTGGTCCAGAAATATTGACCTCCAATCCCAACATCCAGGATGTCGCCGAACGCATCCCTGCATTCCTCGAGATGATTCAGGGTGGATTCGCGGTTGACGCTTATCTTGCGGAACCTGAGATTCTCCAGGCCCTTGTCGATGTCCGTTATCGGCGGGACATGCTTGAAGGCGCCACGGTCTGCATCGGGTGTGTTATGCTTGATCTCTACGCCAAAACCACCGTTCGAGAGATGCCATCCAATCCTGTATCTGGCATCGGTGACCGTATCATCTGACAGCTGTTCATGCTGGTAGATCCTGCGTCTCAGCCCCATTTCAACTTTCCGGGCATCATTTCCCTCGCATTCAAGCTCAATTGTCT
The DNA here is from genome assembly GCA_964506605.1 of uncultured Victivallis sp. GTDB lineage: Bacteria > Verrucomicrobiota > Lentisphaeria > Victivallales > GWF2-50-93 > GWF2-50-93. The sequence continues at coordinate 421 of CAZDNQ010000026.1, forward strand.
TTTCGATTTCGACCCAGGCGCCTTCGGGACTGACCAATACCAGCGGCTTCGGCGATCCAAGATCATTCAGGCTTGTCCACTGCCTCTCCCTCTCCTTCATGATCGGAAGGATGGAATACTCCTTTATCCTTGCCGCGGCTTTCCTGAGAACATTCCTATCTTTTGGGCTGAACATGTCAGATCTCCTTTTTCTTTCATACTAAAATACTTGATTTTATATTATTTGCTTCCTAGATTATGCAGTGGAGGAATTGATAAATTTAAATTCGAAGCACGAATATCGAAATCCGAAACAAATTGACAAAAAGAAAATTCGCATTGTTTCAAAGATTATTTCAGAATTGTTTCCTCTATTTCAAGATTGTTTCGAATTTCGATATTCGGATTTCGGATTTTATCACGATATAATCAAAATTGGCCAAGGTGGCAGGATGAATTCATTCGTCTATCATACCGGTGCTCCTGAACTGCACCCCTTCCCGCATATCAAGATGATGGGTTGCGGTATAGTGACCGACTCGTCACGTCACGCACTGCCCATACACCGGAACCCCGGAATTGAGATCTGCCTGCTGGTCAAAGGAAGGTTCGAATGGACCATTGAGGGATCGCGGTATGTCATGTATCCCGGCGACTGCACCTTCACCATGCCCTGGCAGGAGCATGGTGGGACTCAGGGGATAATGGACATCGGACAGCTCCTCTGGATCATCATAAAACCCGGCAGCTTCAGCACTGATGGCAGGTTGAGACTGGGAAAATGGTCATCTCTTCCTTCTGACCAGCAGGCATGGATCGGAAAGACACTCGTCAATGCTCCACGTCCTTATTTCACCGCGAGCAGATACCTGAAACTGCTATATGAAGAGCTGATCAGTGAAATGCGTGGCAAATCCGCCTGGCGGAAAAGCAGGGTGAACCGACTGCTCGACGAGCTTCTCTGCCTCGTCACCTCGGAAGCTGAAAGTTCGACGCTTGTCCGGAAGAACACCTTCGACATCGGACAGTTGAAAAGCAGGATCTCTGCGAACATCGCACGCTGCTGGACTCTAAATGATCTTGAAAAGCTGAGCGGATACGGGAAGAGCATGCTCAACCAGCTGGTGAGGGCCCAGACCGGCTATTCAAGCATGGGCCTGGTCACATGCCTCAGGATTGAAAAGGCGAAGGAGCTCCTTTCAGAAACGGAAAAACCCATGGGTGAGATAGCCCTGGAATGCGGATTCACCAACAGCCAGCAGTTCTCGGCGGTGTTCAGGAAATACTCCGGCAGGACGCCGTCTCAGTACAGGAACAGCTCGAAATAGTAACGCAGACATTCCTGTCTGCGGTCAATTATGGGATTTCAAGACCACAGGCAAGAATGTCTGTTCTTCTTTTCATACAAGTCTAAAAGTTTGTATTGCATGTTTTTCCCATATCGTCCCTGTTCATGGCACATATACATATTCCCCGCCGGTCATCTCGGATATCTTCTTAAGCATATCAGATGGCTGTCCCAGGCTGATCGTATTTATCCTGACATAGGAACCCAGGTTGCGCTCGCTTACCATGGAGACAATGTCGTCCGGAGTGCCGTCGGTCGGTTCGCCGTCGGTGAGCAGGTAGATCGTATCAATGTTATTCTTGGGGACGACCTCGTCGAAAGTGGTTGCAAGCGCCGTCTTCAAAGGAGTGTTGCCATACGCTTCGACTCCGTCCAGGAACCTTTTGAGCCTCTCCATGTTCTTTGACTTGTTGGAGCATAGCCCGTTGGTTGGAAACTTGAGGAGTCCTCCGAAGAAATACACGCCGAAATCATATTTCCTGTCGGAATTCTCCAACTTGTCCACTATCTGCGTCATTTCCATCTTCAGCTTGGAAATCCTGGAACCAGACACTCCGGCAGTATTCATGCTTCCGCTCCTGTCCAGGATGAAATAAATGTTGCGCCCCTTCAGTTTTATTCCATAGAACGAAGTCTCCCTTATTGGTTCCTCCTTAAGAGCCTCCTCCTTCTTCCTCTTTTCCTTCATCTGCCCATATTCCTCACGGGAAAGATAAGCAAGCTTCACCTTGTCACCCTGCTCCGCCATCCATTTCAGCCATTTGTCGCGGTCGGCGCCAAGGTCAAGCCCGGTCAGCCTTTCCGCCGACTCGACCGCCGTCTCGGATATCACCTGGTCTCCGACATACTCGACCAGGGCGGGCAGGCATTTCGGGCTCCTTATCCCTCCGAGAGCCTCCGCTGCAGACTTTCGGACACCCTGCGGCTCCGTGTCCTTCAGCTTTGAAACCAGCAGATCGACAATCTTGTCGTCCTGTTCGGGGAAACAGCCCATCGCCCTGAGAGACATGACATAGTAGTCCGGATAATCCTTGTTGTTCCTCTTCGGTCCTGTCAGGATGTCTATGAATATCTGCTTCGTGTCAGGTATCCCCATGCGTGATATGGCGTCAAATACGAACTTCTGGCAGAGGGGGTTCTTCCTGATGATGTCTGCAAGATATTTCTGGACGGCTTCGTTCCGGTAAGTGGACATTATCCTGCATGCGTATCCTGTAAGGGCAGGCGATACTGATTTCTTCTCTGAAAGGTCGACCACGAATTTTGCAGCATCAAGGTTGTCCTGGCCGGAAAGCTTGTCCAGGGCTTTCATCTGGGCTACAAGATCCTTTCCTCCCATCTCCCTGTGGATCTCCCTCTTGACATTTGTCCATTCCTCGTCGGCACAGATTCCAGGCAGGCTCGATGCAAGCATGAGGATCATGCCTGCCAAAAGGATGGGCATATTGCGCAACAGATCTTTCACTTCCCTGGTACGGCCTTTGTGAATTTATATGTCTTGCCCTTGGAATCCGTTACAGACAGTACTCCATTCTCAAGACCGGAGATCTCATAAGTGTCCAGAAGCCTCCCGTCGGCATCCTGTACCTTCATGAATCCGGGACACGGCACGAAGAAAGAGTTCTTCGAATATTTGTCGGTGAACTTTATCTTGTATATTGCCGGCAGGATGTTCTTGTTGAGTTCTGCGACGATCGAAATCTTTCCGTCCTCAGACTGCAGGATGACAGCCTCCTTCTGGTCCTCCTCCCTCTTCGCCTCTTCTTTTCCATCTTTGGCATCTTCCTGGTCCGGCTCATAGGCTCTGCGGACAGACTTGATCTTGTACGGGACAGCCTTAAGGTAGATTACATCTTCCGGCTGGAAAACAAGATCCATTGCCTTGCCTTTGATATCAGCCATGGCCTCTATCTGAACGCCCGAGACGGTCTGCGCATCGGTTATTTTCGTGAACTTGAACTCATTTTTCAGCTCCTGGAACTCGACCATCTCCAGCCTCTCGATGATCGGGATGTTCTCGTATTTGGTGATATCCGCCGCCTTGACTTCGAGAGAAGCCCCCAGATCCGTCTTCTTGAATCCCGACGGAACAGAAGGAGTAACTGCAACTGTTCCGTTGTTTACTGTCACCTCTGGCTTCGTCCAACCCGTCGGAAAACTTTCCTCGTCGACGAACTTGGTACTGGCGCCGCCAGCCCAGGCATATGCAGAGCAAAGAATAAAAAGGACCGCGGAAAGAAAAATTTTAACTGTTTTCATAGGTTCCTCTCTTTCTCTTCTGGATCCAATACGCTGTCTGCAGGAGAAAATTACGTGAGTCAATATAAGAAGGGGATGCCCTTTCCGTGTCCGCCGCAGCCTCTAGACGGAGGTGGGAAGGCTGTCCACAGGGATTTAAGATGGTACAGGCTTCCGCCGTCGTCAGGAAACTATGGCGGACGCAGAAATCCCGTACCTACTTATCAAACTTAGCCATAGCCCGGCGGTACGCCTTGAAGTCCCAGGGCGCATCGCCGTTGATATAGTGGTTGGAGCGCTTGGCTCCATCGTATTTCCATTCCAGCAGGAGGAACTGCATCCCCTTGCTCCGGGGAATCTTTTCCAGAATAGCCTTCCCGTTCGGCTCAATCAGGTAATTGCCGGAGGAAATGACTTTTCCTGTTGAGATGTCGGTCGCTGACCACCCCCCTCTCTCCTGCTTCAGGGTGTCGTTCACGGCCACGATCTCAAATGAACCAGACTCCTCCGAGACCATCAGCGCCACCGGCAGCTGCGACTTTGCAAGATAGCCATATGCCAGTTTCTTCTCATAGTAGTAGTCGACGATAGCGTCTGAGAACTGAGGCCAGCAGTCAATCATGTTCCACCAGATGATCCCGGTACGATCAGGTTTCCCGGCACGGAACATCTCGACGAAATATTTCTTCGCCTCAGCCTGTGTGATCTGGGAGGCAAGGATGAAATCGTCGATATTGTCCATATCCACTGAATCACCGAAGAGGTGCTTTACCTGGTTAGACATCAGGTAGTTCCTCTGTCCCATCGGCCCGTCGGCCTTGCCGGTATATCCCGCGGCGTGGACGATCCATTCGTCATTGTTGTACGAGCCCCAGACCTTGTCCTTCGAGAGGAACTTGCCCATGCTCTTCTTCGCCGGCATGCCATGGTAGCCGATCTCACTTGCAAACTTCGCAGTGTTCTTCGCGTAGAAGTCGGCCTTGAAATATCCGCGCGGCCCCCAGAGATGCTGTTCCGGTGTCTTGTCAAAGGCCTTCGCCTGGGCAAGTTCGTCCGGAATGAAAGGAGAGCTCGGGAGATATGGACGGAACGGATCATGGAACGCCACTGCCTCCTTCAAGATCACTCTCGAGATCTTGTTCTGCGACGGCGGTACTGAACCCGGACCTCTCCACTCGAATGTCGCGTCAATCTCATTGTCTCCGGCCCAGAGCGCGAGAGATGCATGGTTGCGGAGTTTCCGGACGATGATCTCGGCCTCGTGCCTAACTTGCGCGAGAAACTCTTCATTCTGCGGATATCGCGAGCAGCCGAACATGAAATCCTGCCAGACAATGAGCCCGTACTCGTCGCAGATGTCGAAGAACTTGTGGTCCTCGTAGACTCCCCCGCCCCAGCAGCGGATGATGTTGCAGTTCGTCTCCTGCCACATCTTCAGGATGCGCGGAATCCTCTTCTCGTCGCATGAATGCAGGGCGTCGACCGGCACCCAGTTGCTGCCATGCGCATGTATCAGGACTCCATTCACGTAGAATGCGAACCTGTTGTTCTTTACGTCGTGGAGATCAGAATTGATGTCCAGCTTCACAGTTCTTATTCCAACACGGGTCTTGTAGGTGTCTACGGTCTTGCCCTTGTACTGGAGGACGAGAGTGATGTCATATAGGTTCTGCTCGCCGCATCCGGCCGGCCACCAGAGCTTTGCGTTCTCGATGTCCACGACCGTCTTTCCATGGGTGAAATGAAGGTCAATCTTCTTTTCGAACTTGCTGTTCCCGCAGGCGCCTTTGACGACGAGTGAATATTCGTTCCAGTCCGCGTCAGGATCAAAAGAAAGACCCCAGCTAAGTTCTATCTTGGCGGACTTCTTCTCCGTGTTCAGCTCCATTGCTGCGAAATAAAAATCTTCCGGAATGATCTCCGACGCGGCACGGACTCGGAGAGACGCCTTGCGCCAGATACCGCCGAAGAGGATGCGCGGCGCGATGTCCCAGCCGAACATGTGCTGGGCCTTGCGGGCGTAGATCGCCTCGTAGACGGGCATATGACAGAACTCGAAGGCGCTCATCCCCCATTTCTTCACGCGGGCGGCGGAATATTCCATGACGTTGTGTATCTCAACTGAAAGCTCATGCGTCTTCCTGCCATTCTTCACGGCATCAGTGATGTCGATGGAATGAGGGATGAACATATTCTCTACGAACGCGATCTTCTTGCCATCAAGCTTGATCGTGGCGACAGTGTCTATACCCTCGAATACGAGCTCCAGCTTCTCATTCTTTCCGATTTCAGGAGCAGTGAAGGTTGTGTGATAAGTAAAATCAGTCCGTTCCCACTTGTAGGTCAGCAGGGAATTGCTGCCAATATACGGATCCGGAATTATCCCCTCGCGCACCATATCCACCGCCACATTTCCTGGCACGGTGGCATCTATCCTGTGCTGTTTTCCGGTTACAGGATCCTTGAAAGCCAGCCTCCATTCTCCTTTCAAAAGAATCTTGTTCATGAATTCTCCAAAATAGCTATTTATGTCGCCAGTTGAAAAATAGTTAAGCCTCAAACATTCAATCTCTACAAAAAAACTATGATTCCTTATAGTATTACTAAAAGAAAATACACTTGCGTATAGTATTTTGTCAAATGCCAAGGTCTCTCGTTTCTCATTCAACAGTCAAAGCACAAAGACACTGCATATTTTTGTCTTCTTGAAATAGTTTTTCAGGAGAGATACCTTCTATCCATGTCCGACCTTTAACTTGTTGCCTTGATACTTTAAGGATAGCAAAAAAATGAATAAATTCTTCCTCCCAATAGGATTCTTCTCCTTATTCCTGTTCCAAAGCCATGCCTTAGCCGACAATATGGATTTCAGCATCAATCCTGAACAGGTAATCGGCCCCATAAGTCCATACATCTATGGAGCAAATGTCGGAGACACGGAAGGGACCGGTGTCACCGTAAAAAGGCTCGGGGGAAATCGCCTGACCGCATACAACTGGGAGAACAATGCTTCGAACGCAGGAACCGACTGGCGGAACTCTTCCGACGACTGGCTCTCCGCCGATCATTTGAAATTCGGAAAAGGCGACGGGGTTGGAAGCGTGATTACCAGGTTTGTCGACAAGAACCGGAAGGAAAAAGCGGAGTCCATGCTCACACTCCAGATGGCCGGATATGTAGCCGCCGACAAGCTTGGAAACGTAAAGGAAGACGAGTCCGCTCCTTCGAAACGCTGGAAGGAGGTGTTGTTCAGCAAGAACGCTCCTTTTTCCACTTCTCCGGATTCCAGTGACAACGCCGTCTACATGGACGAGTTCGTCCGTTTCCTTGTCAATAAATATGGGACAGCCGACAAAGGAGGAGTGAGATTCTATTGCCTGGACAACGAACCTGCCTTATGGCCGTCAACACACCCGTTAATCCATCCCAGGAAGACGGGATATTTCGAGCTTGCGAAAAAGACCGAGGAGTGTGCGACAGCTGTCCTGAAGGTCGATCCTTCTGCGACGCTCCTGGGTCCTGTGCTCTACGGCTGGCTGGCATATCAGAACCTTCAGGAGGCGCCGGAATCAAAAGAGATCAATCAGAAATTCGGATCGTTTGTCGGTTTCTATCTCGACCAGATGAAATCTCTTGAATCAAAGCATGGAAAACGGCTTGTGCACGTTCTCGACCTCCACTGGTATCCGGAAGCGATGGGCGGAGGCAAGCGCATAACGGAGAATGACGCATCTGAGAAATCAGTCGAGGCCCGTCTCCAGGCACCGCGCAGTCTCTGGGATCCCAGCTATGTCGAGGATTCGTGGATCACTAAAGATTTCACGAACGGTCGTCCTATCCGCCTGATCCCTTGGATCATGGAGAACATAGGGAAATATTATCCTGGGACGAAGATGGGTTTCAGCGAATATGACTATGGCGCCGGAGATCATGTCTCCGGAGGCATCGCTCAGGCGGACGTGCTAGGGATCTTCGGACGCGAAGGAGTTTTCTCTGCAAACTACTTTGAGCAGATGAAACCCTATAACAAGGCCGCTTTCAAGATCTACCGCAACTACGACGGCAAGGGCGCGGCTTTCGGTGACACTGAAGTCTCTGCCCAAACACCTGACATCACAAAAACCTCAATCTATGCATCTCTCGATTCCAAAAAGCCGGGAATCCTGCGAGTAATGATCCTGAACAAGAGCCAGAAGGAATCGATCAGCGGTAAATTCAAGATCCAGGGGAAGACAGACTATAAGACTTTCGAATCCTACGGATTCAATTCTGAATCTCCGGAGATCAAATCCCTGAAGAAAGGAACCATCGACAAGAACCAGTTCGAATATCTCCTGTCTCCTCTGACGGCCACCTTGTTTGTCTGCAGATGATTCAAACCTGTTAAAACATCATTGCAGTGAAAATTAATGTCAATACAGCACAAGAATTATCCTTGTGTGATGTTAATATAATATCATAAAAACGGAGGTTTATGATGTTGAACAAGCAGGATGTCTCAATTATACGCAGATTGGCGGCGGAACTTGCGAAGATCGCAAAATTACCCGTTCAGGAGGAGAAGATAAGGCTCTGGCGGAAGCTCAACGCGAAGAAACCAGAACGCCCTATGGTGATGATCAACCAGGTCTGCTGGAACGAGATGAACGTCAACGACGAACTGACCCTCCGCTGCACAGACAAGGAATGCCGCGGATATGAGGAACAGCTGAGACGGACCCTCTACCAGTGGAAGCATTTCCCCGTGGACATGGTGGTGGAACCATTTATCCGAGTTCAAAAAGCGATCAATAACACTGGATTCGGTATCAGTGTCGAGGAACATACCGTAAAAACTGATGACTCCAACTCGGTTGTGAGCCATGCATTCACAAATCAGTTCCAGACTGATGATGATCTGGAAAAAATCAAAACTCCCATGATTAGCCATGATGTTGCCGAGACCATGCGCCGTCTATCAGTCGCCCACGAACTTTTCGACGGTTTGCTGGAAGTACGTCCCTGGGGCGCGGATCCCTATCTGTCAATATGGGATCCCATCAGCCACTGGATGGGAGTGGAAGACGCCCTCTATGCCATCATCGACCGTCCGGAATTCATGCACAGGCTGGTCGGGCGCATGACAGATGGATATATGAGCATGCTGGATCAACTGGAGGATCAGGGACTTATGTGCGGGCCTCAGAGCCTCATCCACTGCACCGGCGCATACACGGATGAACTGCCCGCTCCCGGCTACAATCCTGAAAAACCACGTCTGAAGGATCTCTGGACGTTCGGACTCGCACAGATGTTCTCAACAGTGTCTCCGGATATGTTCAAGGAATACGAAGTGGACTACGTCAGCAGGATCTGCGCACGTTTCGGTCTAGTCTATTATGGCTGCTGCGATCCTCTGGACGGCAAGATGAACGAGGTTCGCATGATCCCGAATGTGCGCAAGGTCTCCATGAGCCCATGGGCCAATGAGGAACGCGGTGCTTCCGAAATCAAAAACCAGTATGTCTATTCCCGTAAGCCGAACCCGGCACTCGTGGCATTCGAAACCTTTGATACTGATCTGGTCCGGAAGGAACTGACGACCACACGTGATATCTGTGAAAAACATGGGTGTCCGCTTGAGCTCATCCTAAAGGACATCAGCACGGTGAAATACGAGCCGCAGCGCCTGACGAAATGGGCCGATATCGCGATGGATGTGGTCGGCGCAAAGAATTGACCTAATACCATGAACCACGAAACACCCGCCTTCGCGCTAGGCTACGGCGCGGCAGGCACGAATAACACGAAATATATTGATATTTCCATTTCATGTCCCATATTTGCTGAGCTAACGAAATGGAGATGAAAATGAAAATCTACGTGATCGGCGACAGCATATCGATACAGTACGGCCCATATCTGAAGAAATATCTTGACGGGGTAATCGAATATTCCCGCAAGGAAGGCGAAGACGAGGCGTTGCTAAACCTCGACAACCCGGTCGGCGCCAACGGCGGCGATTCATCGATGGTCCTGTCATTCCTCAAGGCGAAATCCAAGGCTGGATGGATAGATGCCGACATGATCCTCCTGAACTGCGGGCTCCACGACATCAAGACCGATCCGAAGACCGGCAGGAAGCAGGTACCTCTTGAGGACTACAAGAAAAACTTGAAGAAAATAGTCGCTCTGCTGGCGAAGATGAAGACGAAGCTTGCCTGGATCAGGACGACCCCATGCGATGAGAAGGTGCACAACAGCCGTCCGAAGATGGAGTTCCACAGGTTTTCAGCGGACTGCAGGGCCTACAACGAGGCGGCCGACAGGATCATGAAAGCCTCAAAGATCCCCATGATAGATCTGAACACTTTTACCGCGAACCTTGGCGATGCTCCATACTGCGACCATGTGCATTTCCACGAGCATATCCGTGAGAAGCAGGCGGCGTTCATCGCAGGCTGGCTCTATAATTTTCCTGCTGAAAATTGAATCAGAGGAAATCGGGCTTCTTGTTGTTGATGTAGATAAGTTCGACTGAACCGGTGCCTATCCTGACGATGTCTCCTTCGCAGAGGAAGCGCTTCTTCATCTTCTTGCCGTTCACAAAAATTCCGTTCTTCGATTCGTCGTCGACCATTAGCCAGCTGTTGTTGTTCCTGCTGATGTGGCAGTGGAAGCGTGACACCTTCGAGCTCTGCAGAACGATGTCGGACGTCTCCGCCCTGCCAATGCTGACCGTGTCGGAATCGAGAAGGAACCAGCTGTTGGGTTTTCCTTTGACAACGATGAGTAGGAATTCGTCTCCGGGCGGAGGCTGTTCGAAGGACCCGAGGAGCCCGTCGATATGCTTTATCCTGTTCTTCACCTCGTCAAGTCCGATCTCCTTGACCTCGCGGGTCTCCAGGAGCAGCGTCCTGAACTCGTCTGATTTGACTTTTGGTATCTCTGTCATATTTCCCTCATGTCAGCGGCGTTCCAGCCTGCCAACCATGTCCTTTGCGCTTTCAACTATGATTTTCATCACCCTGAACTTGTTCTGCGCCAGCAGGTTCGGCGACATATTCATCTCCCTGGCGACCTGCTCGACGGGCTTCTCCTTGAGATAGACCTCCTCGAAGGACTTGAACACCTTGGAGTTGACCCTCTTCTTGGCGGCCTCGAGAGACTCCTTGAGGATCATACCCTTCCATTCGTTGTCCCAGAGGGCCTCCCTTTCGCCCATCGCCTTCTCCTCGTCGGCCGACGCCTTGGCGAAGAGCTCGGAATTCCTGAGCCTGCTTACCTTGCCAGCCCTCCTGAACGCGTCTATCACCTTCGACTCTGTGATCTTGAAGAGCAGCGACTTGAACCTCCCCTTCTTCCTGTCATACTCGAAATTCTTCAGATAGCGCATCAGCACCATCGTGGTCTCCTGCAGGACGTCCTCCGCAAGCTCCTTGGTGCATCCCCTCTTCCTCGCGAAATTTATTATGACCGGCGCGTAAAGCTCGTAGAACTCGGCCCATGCCCTGTCGTCGTCCTTCCTCAGGGCGCAGATCAGGGTCTCCCTTGTCTTAAGTATGTCGTATCCTGCCATGACTGGTCCGGTTGTAAAGGTTCATCCTTTGCTCGCCGGTAATCTACTTTTCCGGAAATCAATCTTCCAGTCGATTGGCTGGTTTTCGAACGATTTGAGGTTTAAAACCGCCAGATTCCCGTTAACCTCGACATCAGGAGTCGCCACCGTCCACCCTTCCGGCACATATATCCATATCTGGTACTTGTATCCTCCGACCACGTTCGAACGCCCGTGCAGGCTCATCGACCTTCCGTCCCAGCCGACCGATTCCAGGTCGACCGCCCCGAGGGTGAGATGCCTGTTCGTGCCGATAACCTGCGGCCGGTCCTGTCTGCGGTAAATCCCGATCACACGGCATTCCCTCTGTGGCACATCCACATAGACCTTCTCATCGCCCACATACAGGATCTTGCCATATGAGGCGTTGACATAGATGTATTCGCCCGGCTCGAGACCGAGACGTTCCGGCGAGATTGCGATCTTCGCAGCCTCCCTCCCGTCCCAGTTGAATACCGCCACCACGTCCCATTCGCCGGCCTCTGGCAGCTTCACCTTCAAATCGAATATCCGCGGCATCTTGTATTCCCTGAACGGATACAGCTCCATCGGATGGATGTCGGCAACCGGATAGATCTTCCTCAGCATGTCGGCCCTCTGCTCGGAAAGCTTGTACATGACATCACCCGCCATCACAGACTGCCCGGTTATCCCGACCAGCACCGTCCACAGCCTTGCCATTTCAAAAGGCAGCGGATCTCGCACGCATACGGCATCGGGATCGGTGTAGAAGGCGATAGTGTTGTAGAACAGGTAGCGCATCGTCGCCTTTATGGCCGGCTGGATTCCGTCCCAGCCCGCCCGCAGGTTCACATCGTCTCCCGTGCGGATTCCATCGCATATCCCGGCGGAATCAAAACCTTTCGCGCAGTTGAGAAGGTATCTTTTTTCGCCCATGACATATCTGATTGACATGAGCATTTCGCGGTACGCACCGACAGGATCCTTCTTCTTGTCATACAGCCTCTTGTTCTCCTGCTTCAGCACCCCTACAAGATCTCCCTGGGCATCAATCTTCAGATACTCGTACCCCCAGTCCTCAACAAGCGTCCTGACAAGCCGTTCTATCTTGTCGACCGCCCTTGGATTAGTTATATCCAGGAAATACCTGCCGCACCAGTCGACCAGCCTGTCGCACTCGTACTTCCGGCAGCATTCGGCCCAGTTGTCCTCGGGGCGCTTGTACTCACCTATGGACGTCCCGTCCTCGCGCCTTATGAACAGCTCCGGACGTTTTTTGAACAGATCCTCGTCGCTGTCGACATGCGGGATGCACCATATACCCGGGCGCATCCCCTTTCCACGGATGTACTCGGCGATGAACTTCATCCCCCTCGGGAACTTGTCCTTGCAGGTGACAGACCACTGCCTGTTGGAACCATAGTACTTGCCGACGCCCTGCCAGCCGTCGTCGATCTGCATGATCTCGCATCCATATGGCCGCATCTTCTCGGCGAGCCAGTCGGCCATCCTTATGATCTCCTCCTCGTTGATGTACCAGTTGTATTCGTGCCAGGAGCACCAGCCCGCCGGAGGATGCGGGAACTCCTTGCGGTCGAGGGGACGGAACCAAGGAAGCCCGTTGCGCTCGGACATGAAGTTGTCGATCTGCATGACGGTGAGAGAGTCGTTCCATCTCAGCTTCATTATGCCATGCTCGGAATATATTTTCAGATCCTCCGCCTCGAAAAGAAGCACCGCATCAAGCGTGCGGCTGTAGACGGCGTTGCAGAGGCGGCTGCTGGTCTCGCCGACCCCGAGCTGGACTACGTCCTTGTCGTCTGAAGACTCGATCCTGCATGCAAAGGCGTCGGGAAAATCGACCAGCCGTCCAGAAAAATCACCCTTGCCGACGAATTTCCAGCCAGCCGGTGCCGACTCCGGCTTCGAAGGCACGCCTATGAGGACTATCGGACAGTTCTTCATTTTCAACCCCTGTGATTAGACCACAGAACACACAGATGACACAGAATAATGTCCAGGATCTCCATATAAATGAATTTCACTTCTCCGCCATGGAACAATACGCAGTAAAGCCTGGAAAATTAGACGGCAGATCAAGGATATCAACGCAAAGGCGCAAGGGCGCCAAGTGTCCGGGCAAAAATCCAAGGAATTTCAGAATTTCCTTGAATTAAATTCTGCGTCCCTGCGCCTTTGCGTTTAAAAGAATTCCTCAGGATTTCAGAAGTCCTTTCCTCTGTTCCTCCAGGATCTGCTGGTAGGTGCTTGAGAAGAACCAGTATTTCACGTAGGCGACCAGCGGGACGCTGACCGCCCCGAACCCCGGCAGGATCTGGAACAGCGCCAGGCCCCAGACCAGGATGCGCATGGACCAGGCCGTCTTGAACCTACTGACGAACGGGATGTACTGCGCGAACGGGATTATGATCACATAGCGAAGATAGATTATTCCCGCTATGAATCCGACCAGCGGGAAAAAACTGAGTACGACTGAAACCGGTATCACCTGCCGAAGGTATCGCTTGTGCATGAAATTCAGGAATGCGTCGGATTCCTCGTGCTTCGCCATGAGCTCATATCCGCATTTCCGGCATTTCTGCAGCGGCTGGCTCTCGGAGAAGGCAGTGCCGCAGTCCGGACATCGCTTCTCCTCGATCGCGAAAAGCCTCGGAAGCTCCTTCCTGTCATCCTTCAAAATCCAGTCCCTGAACCCGGTGTTTCTCCTCTTCATGAGATAAATGGATCTGGCGACTACGAACGTTATGACGATTATTATGAAAGGCAGCGCGGAGACAATGCTCTTGAAAATCAGACTGATCTTTTCCATTATTTCTGAGTTTCTTTATTTTCTTTAGCCTTTTCCTGCTGCTTCTTCTTTTCTTCCTCCTGCTTGAACTTAAATTCCCTTTCAAGCTGAAGACTCCAAGGGATCCCTTCAGGAGTCATGAGTTGGGCCGAGAGGAAAATCAGGATAAATCGGCTCTCTTTCCCAGCAGAACCCGCACCAAACAGCTTGGCAAGGAAATTATCCGTCCAAAAGGATCCTTGAGGATGAAAATCTCTGATCTGAGTATATCCTATCAGTACGGTCTCCTCATCATAGATATCGACTCCGGTCGTCATCTTGAAACGTGAAATCTCTGGCATCCTTATCTTCTGCCTGAACTCCTCCCTGCCTTTCGATGTATCAACGTCCTGCCTTATCTCATATTCAGTCCATCCGGACAATTTAGTAATTTCGTTCTTCAGCTCCAGATATATCATATAATTGTTTGGGCCAATAATCGGCCTCGCCTTCAGAGTCAGCCCTATGTCCGTCTTCTCATCCTCAGACGTTGCAGGCATTCTCTGACAGATGCCGTTTTCCTGAACAAGTACAGTTGGAGATACCCATCCTTTCGGCAGCATTGCCGACATGCCGCGGAATATTGTCCCTTCTTCCGCGTTTGGCACAAGCACCCTGGCGGAATACAGGATCTCCGAGCCTTCAGACTTCCTCAACCTATCGAGGAATTCAGAACAGGATTGGGCATCCTTCCTGGCGGACATAAGCTGCTCCTCCCCGATCTCAACGACCGTGCTTTCCACCATCACCTGAGGCTTAAGAATTTTTGTCCTATCAAGAAGGAATTCAAGCTTGTCCAAGTTCTCAAGAGTGTTTTTAACCTGAACCACGGTTCCATACCTGTCATAGCTTATGCTGGAACCATTAGGAAATGCTATTCCCCTTCTCATGAGATAATTTTTAAGCTCGTTGTCCGTATCGGCTGTTGATGAAAAGGCACCGCCTGGCTTCCTTATGATACGGCCGAAAATGTCGTTGCCCAACTTAAGGTATTGCACATGCATCCTCTCCTCGTCTTCAAACGAATCCGATACCACGATATTCCCCGGTTCCCAGCCGACAATATCGTATTCAAGCCCAGCAGACATGCATATGTATTTCAAGAGCTGTCCCAGGGGGATATTTGAAAGTTTCATGCTTATCTTCGGCTTGGATTCGCCATTGATCCTCAGGACAAAGTTATATTCATTCTTACCCTGGTCCTTGATCTTTTTGGACAAGATATCCATGACCTCATCAATAGGAGTATCTTTGAAATCCACCTGCTCTATGATGATGTCATCAAGTCTAATTCTAGGTTTTAACGCATCATGGCACATCCCGTCTCCGGCAGTGAAATCTTTCCTTCCTGCAAGACTCTGAGGCGCGCAGCATAGGTAGTCCCCCTCCTTATTATCAATTTCTCTCATTGGGGCACCGTTTGGATTCCGCATATTGGTCCTTACAAATATGAGATCATGAAAAATTTCCCCATCCTTCTTTTCGATGCCACCTTCAATTATGATTGTATCTCCATCATACGTTGTAAGATTGAATTTATGATTGCAGGAGGCGATGGGCGGGATTGAATTAAATTCATTGTTTGCAGGCGCATCGCACAAAGACTGGATATCCAGCTCAAAATCAGTCTTGATCGTGTATTTGTCGTGTGCAACTATCGGAGTCACGCAAAGTTTCGTCCCAAGTTCAGCAGGTTTCCCAAACTGAGGTACGGGCGGATGAATTACGGTGACATTCTTTTCCGGATCCTTGTCCATGTCCCCACTCCATGACTCAGGAATGTATTTTCCCGTGGCAAGACTCAATTCCGCCCTGTGCCCATTGAGCGCAGAAACAGCATATCTTCTCACTTCAACCGCTGATTTTTCTATATCTTCCCACTTCACCTTTGAGCTGTCAAAAATGACAAAAGGCTTGTCCTGGACTACAGGCAGATTCAGGGCTACAATGTCCTCGTCTCTGATCTTGACAATCCTAGCATCCACCAGGACAACAGGATCTATGGTGCACACACCATAAATCATATCCTCAATCCTGCATATGTTCCGGCTTGTGTTCGTGACAAACAGGAGGTCCATGGAAGAATCAAAGAGAGCCTTTGCCCCTGGAGGAAAATCAATTCCTCCAGCCCTGAAATATCCCTCCATGTCGATTGTCCCTGGCTCCTCTTCCGATTCCTCGCCGAGGAAAAGTTCATACTGAATGGTGTATATGCGGAACTTCAGTTCATTCTCAAAGTCATTCTTCCTGCTTATGACGATGGCATTGTCATCGATCGAATACTTCAACCCGTAGGTGTCGCATATCATCTCTATGACATCGTAGAGTCTCATGTTTTTCAGGTTCAATGTGACCATGGGAAGAGGAGTCCTGTCTTCCTTGGAAGGAGATTCTAGGAATATTATGTTGACACCCTTTTTGTCGGTGTCGACTTTCCTGGATTTCTCGCTCAGATCCTCCAGGACTTTCAGTAGCGGAACCTTGTTATACTCGACCGTTTCAAATTGGATTCCGTTGAATTTCCAATAGCTCTCCTCAAAATTGACTTCGTTCTTCGGACATGGGAAAGCTGTACTTGAAGATAAGATCAAAATGGACAGGAATATGAGGATGTTTTTCATATTGCCAAAAACTTAATCCCGGAGGAGCCAAATTCAAGACTTTGTAAGCTGAATAGGAGGAACAAGATGGAATAGTTTCCATATCTATTCTACAGCGTCACGCTCTCGATGATGTCCTGGGCGGACTGCGGCAGTTTCTCCAGGTCGGTTATCTTGTAGCGGTTCTTCTCGATGTCGGTGAGGATGATGACGCCGGCGCTGTTCACAGACATGTTCTCGCGTGGGTTGAAGAGGTACATCACCTTTTTGCCGCGGTCGGTCGTAATCTCCCATTCGTCGAATCCATGCCCGCGCTTCACCTGCTTCGAATTCAACTTCGCTATGTCCAGGATCTCAGGAACGAAATAGCGTTCGTCGATCGCGTGGCGAACGAGCTGCTGCTGGTCCTCGCCAAATCCGTCGAGGCTCATTATTATCCCGATCTCCTCTATCTCCTGCTCAATTTCCTTGATGACGGATATGAACTGTTCGGGAAGCGTCAACGGGAACAAGGTCACGCAATGGAGATGCTCGTGGACGGTGCCGTCCTTAAGCCTGCAGTTCAGCACCCCTGTCGGGCTCTTCTCGAATTTGATGTCGTCTTTTGATAGTATTTTCATGCTTTTCCCATAAGATCCCTACGGTCACGACAAGCGTGACCCTCCACGGATTCGCCCTATTTTAATCTGGAGGGTTTTGCTTGTCAAAACCATCTTTTTTTAAATGAATTCATCCTACTGCAAAATTCTCTTCCCCGCTGTCCTGTCCTCCGCCCGGCTTTTCTCCAAAGCCCTTCGGTTTTTTCCCGTTCTCCTCCTGCTTGGGCATGTCAAAGGCCATTATCTTCGAAAGCTCGCTCTGTATCTGGACGAGCTCGTAGAATATCCCCTTCTTCTCGAGCAGTTCCTGGTGTGTGCCGATCTCCCCGATTTCGCCGTTCTTCATCACTATGAGGCGGTCGCATTTGCGGAGTGTCGAGAGACGGTGGGCGATGGCGATGGTGGTGCGCCCCTTTGTAAGCCGTTCAAGGGCCTCCTGGATCTTCTTCTCGGTCTGGGTGTCGACGGATGACGTCGCCTCGTCGAGGAT